>DVMG01000027.1 GCA_018715105.1 Candidatus Ventricola intestinavium | reverse complement strand
AATCGTCTCATCAAATGTGGCGAAGTTTTCATGCTCCAGCCCCTGCAGCCCCTCATTTTGATAGAGCTTATTGAGCACCGCGCGTTTAAGGCATGCGCATGGCTCATGAACCGGCTCGCCCACATAACCGGTATCCTTGCACAGCGGGCAGCGAAACACGGGCTGCAAATAGTCCTCCGGCAGCCCGCAGGCGAGAAGCTCCCGGCGCAGCGCGGCGTTCATCTGCGTCATCTCCCGCTGCATATGGGCAGAAATCTCTTTTGCCCGCTTGGGGGAAGAAAACGCCTCGCGCATCCCCGAAAAGAGGAGATCCTGGCGGCTTTGCAGCAGCCCGGCGATGGCAGGGCTCTTTGCCTGCGCTTCCTCACGGCGCGCCTTTTCCTGGGCCAGATTGCGGGCTCGCTGCGCCTCCAAATCCGACAGCGCCTCACGCATGATGTTTTCGCGGCTGACCATCAGCTCTCCTCCTCGTCAAAATCCACCACGGCAGCGCTGTATGTGGCACGCCGTTCCTGCGGGGTGTGCCGCATGAGCATATCCCGCCCCGGCTGCACCGCGGGAGAAGCCGGCTGTTTCTGCCCACCTGCACGCACATGGGCCTCATGCTCCGCGCGCGCGGCCTCCGGCGTGGTAATGCCCGCCCGGTGCCAGTCCGCGAGAATTTTCCCGATCGCCATCATCGGCGCGCCGCTTCCCCGCGCATACTGCGCCGCCTGGAGGATCATCTCCTGGTTCATGCCCATCTCTCCCGCCCAGCGGCAGAGCAGATCACGATCCGGTGCGGAGGGGCGCTTTTCAAGCCCCGCGGCCTCATAAATTCCGCGCAGCTGCGCATTAAGCGCGCGCGTGCGCGCCGCGTCCGCGCGCACCGCGTCTGCCGTTGTCAGGCCGCGTTCCCGCCAGCGCGTGAGGAACGCATCCACATCGTCCATGTTGCCGCCGCCGGACCGCCTGTGCGCTGCGGAGACGGCCAGCAGGATCAGCTCATCCCCCGCTCCCTGCGCGCGCCAGGCTTCAATCGCCGCCAGATCCTCCTGCGTGGGCGTGACGCCCGTGCGCCCAAGCCCGGCAAACACATCGCGGGCAAAATCGCGCGCCGTGCGTTCGCGCTGCATGCCGGCCTCCAGCGCCTGGGCCTCATGCCGGCCAAGCTGGTGCTGACGCAGCAGGATACCGTCCAGATAGGCCATTGTCGGCGTGCCCTTTGTGGTCTCCCTGCAGGCTTCCTGGACGGCCTGCGGTGTAAATCCCCATTCGTCGATCCACTTGCGGTACATCTCTTTTTCGTCATCGCTGGGCGCACGCCGCTGTCCCAGCCGGGCGAGCAGCCTGCGCAGCTGCGCTTCCCGCTCCTTGCCGATGACGATGATTTTTTCCACGTCTTCCACGGTTCGCACGCCGCTTTGCGCCCATTCCTGGGCGCGCTTGTCGGCAATGCGCAGGGAAACGCGGCCACCGCTGTTTTCCATCTCCATCTGAAGGAGCATGAGCACGACTTCTTCCGGCAGTTCCAGCACATCGATCCAGTCAAAGATGATCTGATAATCTGCGCTGCGCAGTTCACGCCCGCCAAGCACGCGGCGAATCTCTTCCGTAAAGTTGCGGTTATAAAGCTGTTCGCCGGGGTTTTCCGCCCGCGTGAGCGTCAGCTGCTTGAGATTGCGCAGCACATAGGCGGGCGGGTGATCCGCCACACGCCGCACGAGCCCATCCCGGGCCCAGTATTTAAACGCGCGCTCGACCTCTTCCTCCGTCATATCCAGATCACGGGCCATGGATGTAAGCGACATGCGCGGCGACGGGTGGTAGCACAGCATCAGCGCATACAGATAGACCTTGACAAAGTCCCCCGGCGCGCGCAGCATGTACTCCGTAATGAACATATTCTCCACCGGCGTGGAATCAAACAGCGCCGTGTTGTCATCAAATGTGCAAAACGCCATGCGGCTATTCCCCCTTCTGCCCTCGTGCATCGTCAGCCGTATTGTATCACAGCTCTTAAGGCGATTGCAAGGCGCCGCGGCATGCCGGTTCCCCCTCCTGGGCCGGCCCCGAGCGGGGCTAGACCCTTTTGGCCAGGATGACGTCCCGGCTGATCGCCTGCTCCACCCAGTGTTTCAGATCTGCCGTCTTCACGATTTCAAATCCCGCTTGCTCGCATAGCCGGCAAAGCTCCCGGCGGGGCGTGACATGGGTGTTAAAACTCATGGCCAGCACACCGCCGGGCTTGATCGTATCAAACCACCCGGGCAGAGCCGCGCTCAACGTGCCGGATATGGAATCCAGACGGCCCGCCGTTCCCTTCTGTACGCCGTAGGGGATATCCGTCACCATCAGGTGCACGCTCTGCGGATGCAGAAGCGCCGCCGCGTCGCGCGTGTCACCGCAGATCATCCGCAGCGTGCGGGTGTCGCCGTCCTTAAAGTGTTCGGCCGTATCGGAAAAGACGAATTTAGTCTCCCGTCCGCCAACCCGGCCGCGCACGGTCAGCGCGCTTTCCGTCTTTTTGTGCTTGATGTGGTGATATTCCAGATAGCGCGTCAAATAACCGGCCGCCTCGTGCACGTCCGCCTTGGAAATCTCAATGCCCACCCCGTGATACCCCCTTCGCAGGGCAAGCATCAGCGTTGTGCCGCGCCCCGCCATGGGGTCGCAGACGATCAGCTGGCCGTCATGCACGCGCATAAACTCGCTTGAAGCCAGCGCCATGGTAAGCATCGTGTCGGTGAATATCTCATTGGTCTTCCCCTTGTATTTGAGCAGCGCCGGCAGATCTTCCCCCACATAATCCGGATGCGTGCGCGCTAGCGGCGTCATGCGCCCTTCCTCCAGGGTGAACATCACATACACACTGGCCAGCTGGCTGAGCATGCGCATGTCGCGCTGCGTCAGTCTGGGCGCTTCAAATGTCAGAAAGGATGCGCCGCCCATCTCGCGCGCTTCCACATCGCACGCGCGCCCAAGCGCCGCCAGGGTCATGGATAATTCCTCTCGGGCCAACTGCAAAAGCGACTGGCGGTAGCGTACGTTCGGATGTGGATACAACAAAAATGCATACATGGCAAAAATTCCCTCCGCATGCGTTCCCTCCGTGTCCGGGAGGATGCGCGTCTTTTGAATCAGGGTTCCCCTGCCCCGGGTTTCTTTCAGGCGTTTTTTCGATTTCTGACCGGGCCGCGCAGCATATCCCCCGCTTCCAGCCCTTCCGCGCAGGGAATGCGCACACGCTGAAGCGGCACGTTGACCACTTTTACATGTTCGCCGGTCTCATCCAGCACGATGTCTTCCACAAGGAAGGGCCGGCTGCCCGATGGTGTGACAGTCTCAAGCCTGTCCCCGACAAAAAAGCGGTTTTTCATCTCCACAAGCGCCACCCCGCCGGAAACATCCAGCACATAGCCCATGTATTCCATTTCCTGCGTGACCCCGACCGCTTCGCCGCAGACCTGCGGCCGGCCAAAGTAGAAGCCCGTATCGTATACGCGGTGGCTCACCTTGTCAAGCTCTGCCCGAAGCTCCTTCCGCAGCGCTTCGTCCTGCGCATAGGCAGCCGGGTCACGCGCATAGGCGTCCATCGCCCGCCGGTAAGCCCCCACCACCGTGGCGATATAGATCTCCGTCTTCATGCGTCCTTCGATTTTAAAGCATGAGACGCCGCTTTCCATCATCCGCGGCAGAAAATCCATCATGCAGATATCGCGGCTTGACAGGATGGCCGTGCCATGGGCATCCTCTTCGATGGGCAGGGCCTCATCAGGGCGCGTGTGCTCGTGAAGCGAATACGTCCACCGGCAGGGCTGGCTGCATGCCCCCCGGTTTGCGCTGCGCCCCGTCAGGTAGCTGGAGAGCATGCAGCGGCCGGAATAGGCCATACATGCCGCGCCGTGAATAAAGGCCTCCAGCTCCATCTCTTCGCGCAGCGCTTCAGCCATTCCTTCGATCTGATCAAGCGTGAGCTCCCGCGCCAGCACCACACGGCTGGCTCCCAGGTCCCGATACACCCGCGCGGCCTCCGCGTTCATGGTGCTGGCCTGCGTGCTCACGTGGATGGCAAGCCCCGGAACCTCGCGGGCAATCCGCGCGATCGCCCCCAGATCGGACACAATCACCGCATCCACGCCGATGTCCCTGGCCGTCTGTGCCATGCGCACCATCCCCGGCAAGTCGCCGTCGGAGGCGAAGATATTCAGCGTGAGATACAGCTGCGCACCGGCCGCATGCGCCAGGCACACGGCCTCGGCGAGCTCCTCTTCCTCAAAGTTGCCTGCCTGAGCGCGCAGGCCGTATTGCTTCGCCCCACAATAAACGGCGTCTGCGCCAAAGCGCAGCGCCGTCTTCAGGGGCCTCATGCTGCCTGCCGGGGCAAGCAGCAAAGGCATGCTTTTCATCATTCGAGCCCTCTGCTTCTGTCATATTCCTGCCAGAGCGGCCTGTACATGGCCACAGCGGCATTGTGCTCCTCCAGCGTTCTGGAAAAGTGCAGCTCGCCGGAATTGGGGTCTGTCGAGCAGAAGTAGAGATAATTCTGCGCCACATACTGCTCATCCGGATAGAGCGCCGCGACAACCGCATCCATCGATGGGCTGCAGATCGGGCCCACCGGAAGCCCCGTATGGAGATATGTGTTATAGGGGGATTCAACGGCCAGATCGCTGTCGCTCAGGAACATTTTCTGCGACCCGGACACATATTTGACCGTTACATCCGAGCCCAGCGTCATTCCCTCGCGCAGGCGGTTGTGGAAGACCGCGCTGACCTTGGCAAAGTCCTCGGTCTTGGCTTCCTTCTCAATCATGGAAGCGAGGGTAAACACCTCATCCATCGTGAGCCCCAGCTCCTGCGCACGCTCATCATAGCCCACCAGATAAGCGGCCTCAGTCTGCGTGAGCAGGCGCCGGATGATCGTATCCGCGCTGGAACTGGTATAGATCTCATAGGTGTTGGGGGAGAGATAGCCCTCCAGGGCATAGAGCCGCTGGGATGCATCCTCCGTCGCCAGCATTTCTTCGATAAAATAGTAATCGCTGTAGCTTTCGCCCGTCCTGCACAAATCCAGGAATTCCTGCGCATCCTTCAGCACGCCCAGATTCACCAGATACTGCGCCACATCCTCCACCGTCCATCCGGGGATGATGGTGATATTCATGGTCAGCGGCTTTCCGTCCCCGGAGATCAGCTGATCCAGAATCTGCGTGGCAGACATCGAGCGGCTCAGCTCATAATCGCCGCTCTGGATCTTCTGACCCATGCCCATGAAATCCGCCATATATTTGAAGACCGTATGATTGTGGATCAGCCCGGCTTCCTCCAGATTGCGGGCCACCGTGGACAGAGAATTGCCGGAAGCGACCGAAAAGGCGACCGTGCTGGTATCCTGCTCATCGACGGGCGCGAAAAACATGCCGTCTATCTGCTGCCAGCCCGTGTAAATCAGACCGCAGACGATGACAAAGGAACACAGGAAAACGAGCACCGGACGCAGCGCTTTCCAGATCCAGTCATACCAGAAAAAACCGTAACGCCGCCGTTCGTGCAGTTCTCGCTCTTCCTGATCACGTCTGCTGCGCTTTTTTTTCTTCGCCAAATTCGCTTTCCTCCTGCTGCCCTGCGGGATTGACGTCCTTTTGTCCCGCCTGCCCGCACGGCACAGGGCGTCCGTGCGGGCAGGGCCTTCCCGGGATTATCCGACTTCCGGCATGTCAAAGCGAATGCCTGCCGCTTCGGTCAGGATCTTAAATACATCCGCCAGCGTCTTTTGCATCTGCATTTCCGCCATCAGGTATTTCTGCACATCGCTGTTCATGTACAAAAGGGAGGCCAGCTGCTGAAATCGCTGCATCTCCTCGCTGGGCATCTGCCCGGCCGCGCCGACCATACTCATCTGCAGCTGAACCTGGAGGCGCTTGTATTCCTCCAAAAGCACGCGGTTGGTTTCGTCGGCATATGCACGCTCACGCAGGGCGGCAAGCTCTCTGCATTCATCGCTCTTGCGGATCTCCTCGGCAAGGCGGTGCGCGGTATCATAGATATTCATCTTCCATCCATCCTCTTGCGCCCGGCGCGGAATGACCACGCCTTACGTCTCCATAATAATCGGCAGAATCATCGGGTTGCGCTTGATCAGCCCGAAAAGATAGGCATGCATCTCATCCTTGATGCCGTTTTTGATCGGTGTCCAGTCGCTCTGCTCAATGCGGTCATAGCGGCCGAGCACGCTCAGGGCCACGCTGCGGGCACCGGAAATGAGCTCCTCATTTTCCCTCACATAGACAAAGCCGCGGGAAATGAGCTCCGGTCCGGATGTCACCTGCCCCGTCTCCCGGCTAACTCCGACGACCACGATGATCAGCCCGTCCTGAGACAGATGCTTGCGGTCGCGCAGCACCACGTTGCCCACATCCCCTACGCCCAGGCCATCCACCAGCACGGAGCCGGTAGGCACCGGCCCGGTGATGCTCGCCTCATCCTCCGAAAGCTCGAGCGCCTGCCCCAGCTCAAGGATGATCGTGCGCTCCTGCGGCATGCCCATCGCCTGAGCGAGCTGCGCATGCCTTTGCAGCATGCGGTATTCCCCGTGGACGGGCACAAAGTAGCGCGGCTTGACAAGCGCATGAATGAGCTTGAGCTCCTCCTGACAGGCATGGCCGGAGACATGCACATCCGCAATGCGGTTGTAAATCACCGTCGCGCCGCAGCGGTAGAGCTGATCGAGGATCCGCGAAACCATGATCTCGTTGCCGGGAATCGGCGTCGCGGAGATGATGACCGTGTCTCCTTCCCGGATCTGCAGCTTTCGGTGTTCGCTGTTGGCCATGCGGGTCAGCCCGCTCATCGGCTCGCCCTGGCTGCCCGTTGTAAGCACGACGATCTCGTCATCCTCATAACAGTCAAGATCCCCGATCTCAATGTAAACATCCTGCGGAATCTTGAGTTCACCGATCTGCATGGCCAAACGAGTCACATTGACCATGCTTCGGCCGACAAAACAGATCTTCCGCCCAAACTCGACGCAGATATCCACCACCTGCTGAATCCTGTGCAGATTGGATGCGAACATGGCGATAATCACCCGTCCCTTCGCATCCTTAAACAGATTGTGGAATGTCTCCCCAACCTTTTTTTCGCTCATGGTGTAGCCCGGCCGCTCCACGTTGGTGGAATCGGCCAGCAGGGCCAATACCCCGCGGCTGCCCCATGCGGCCAGCGTGTTCAGATCGGTGATTTCTCCGTCAATGGGCGTATAGTCGATCTTAAAATCGCCCGTGGCAATCACCGTCCCTGCCGGGCAGCTGATCGCCATGGCCACGGCGCCGGCAATGGAGTGGCTCACTTTGATAAACTGCACGGTAAACGCACCGGCGCGCACCGTGTCGCGCGGCTTGACGACATGAAGCGGAATGTCATGGATATTATGCTCCGTCAGTTTTCCCTGTATGAGCGCACAGGTCAGCTTCGTGCCATAGACCGGCGCCGGCACTTTGGGAAACACATAGGGCACCGCGCCGATGTGATCCTCATGTCCGTGGGTGATCAGATATGCGCGCACGCGCTCGCGATTGCGCTCCAGGTACGTAACATCGGGGATAACAAGGTCGATACCGAGCATGTCCTGGCGGGGAAAGATGGAGCCGCAATCCAACACAACGATGTCGTCCTCATATTCAAAGGCCGTCATATTTTTGCCGATCTCTCCCACGCCGCCCAACGGAATAATTCTCAGTTTCGCCACAACCCCCCTCCTTTCTCCACCGTTCGTCCATATTCAAATGCAATCTATGTTCCATAAGCAATCCATCTTGCGCACCGGATTGCCCTGAAAAGCCATCTCATTCGCAAAAGCCTTTCCCGGCCATCGTAATCTGATTTATTATAGCACAAATTGTAAGCTTGTCAAAGCGTATTGAGAAAGAAAGCGCGTTTTTTTGTCCCGTTCGATCCGATCCGCAAAAAAACGGCAGGTTTTTTCCCGCGCGATTCAGGCGCGGCGCCTCCGAATACGGT
>DVMG01000195.1 GCA_018715105.1 Candidatus Ventricola intestinavium | reverse complement strand
CACGCGCTCCATTACAGCGTGCGCGAGGCAATCGGCATGACGGTGATGGTCACAGGAGGGCCGCTTCTGGCCCTGATCATGTGCCTGATCTCCATGGCCCGGTAAAGCCAAGCTAAGAAGCCGCTGCCGGCGGCAGAAAAGGAGGATTTTGTATATGTTAAATTATACGATTGCGGAGGAGGCTGCGGCGATTGCCGCAACGGAAAAGCTGACCATGCGGGATGTCGGCGGCATGATGCTCTTTGTGATGGGCTTCATCGTCAGCACGGCCGCCCTGATAGGGCTTCCGCTGTTCATGAACATGCTTTGATCCTTTCCCCGCATGTCCGGCCCGCCCAAGGTGAGGCCGGACATGGCGGAAGGCGGCATGCAGCCCGGCCGACAAATGCCGGTGCACGCTTTGTGCGTGCACCGGCATTTCTTTTTGCAGGGAGATTTTTTATGTTCTTTCCCATATCATTTGTATGGACGTTCTCGTTCCCTTTTCCCGCTTTCCCCTGCATTGGGCTGCTTCATGCCCGTGCGGGACATGCGGGAAAACCCTTCACCGCTCAAGCCGCATCACGCGATACCAGTTGCCCTCGTGTTCCGCCTGCATGGCCAGCTGCACACCCGGCTCCCCCGTCGCCGGATCCACAATGCCCACATCGGCCGTGCGCGTCTCTTGGGGCAGCTCGATCTTCACAGAAACGGCCTCTCCCGGCAGCAGATCCGGCAGGGAGAGATCCAGGGAGAGCACCTGCGCCGTTCCCTGTGCGTCTATCAGCCGCACACAGGGTTGCCAGTCAAAGTAGAAGGGCGCGATGCCGTCATTGGTGAAAGTAAGTGTCAGGCTTACAGCCCCGCTTTCCTCAAGCGTCACGGCGGCCTGGGTCACGCGAATCCGGTATCCAATGCGGCTCATCAGGGCGTCCAGCGCAGGCTGATCCTCCCCGCCGCGTTCAACATCCTTGAAACTGCCGGGCCCGATCCAGGATGCGTGGGAACGCTCAAACAGGTCAAGCGTCGTGGCAAGCTGTTCCCCCCGAAGCATCTCTTCCGGCTCCATGGACGTGGCGAGCTCACCGCCGACCGGCGCATCCTTCCATCCATCCGGCATGGGGCTGAGGGCGTCTTCCTCCCCCGTGACGTCATACACACCGCCGTTGTCAATCCAGCCGAGCCATGTCTCGGTGGAGCTTTTCCTTCCCGCCGTATCATTGTAAAGCCCCAGCTGATGTGCCGCCGCAAAGCGGAACGGCCTGCGCATCATCAAAAACGTGCTGTCAAACGCGTCCAGATACGCCTGCGCATAGCGGTCGCGCACCTCTTCAAGTGGCATGTTTCCCGCGTCCTCGTGAACATGCCATTCCCCCCAATGCCCCAGGGATCCCAGTTCCACGTATGCGACAAACGGGTCGCCGTCGTATCGCTGCGCCAGCGCCTGAATGACCCTCTCATGCGCTTGAATCAGCGTCTCATCCGTGTAGTCGGGGCAGTATCCCTGCCCATACTCACAGCTGTACGCGCGTCCCTGCGTCTTCTCCATCAGCCAGGCCGGAAGATCCGCATGCGCCCGGTCTCCCGGAATATCCATCACAAAGCGAAGCACCATGTGCTTGCACTGGTCACGCCACATGTCAACGTGCATCGCCTCTTCGAATGCTTCAAAGGCATACACACCTTCCTCCGGTTCAATCTGCGCCCATGTCATGTTGGCGTATACAAGCGTGAAGGGCTGCTCGTGCTCATCCGTGTCATCCGCCCAGGCCAGATTTCCGATAAAGGGATTGACCAGTTCGCCCGTATAGGCAGGGAACTGCGTCACCACCGTCAGGCCCGCCTCTCCGCCCTCTGCGGGCTTCCTTTCATCCACCCTTTGGCAGGCGCACAGCCATATCGACGCAGCCAGCAAAAGCAGGACCGCCAGCCCTTTTTTCATTCCCGCACATCCTTTCCCATTCATCCGATGCCGGCCGGCGTCAGTCAATATAATCGCCGCTGTACTGCACAAGCGTCACATCGCGAATGCCCTCTACACCGCGCAGCTCCTCCACAAAGCGCATGCTGTTGCGCTTCATGCGGATCTCGACGGCCATCTCCATGTCGTTTTTTCGCATGGTCTTTGATTTGATCTTGTAGGGATTGGGGCCGATGGCGCGCCGCACATCCTGCTCGTTGTCCGCGCCGACGTAATGCACAAGCAGGATGTACATGGAGTCCCTCGGTCCGCGCGCACGGTTTAAAACGAGCAGCAGCACCGCCATGACCGCAAACACAAACAGCGCAATCAAAAACATGCCCGCGCCCGTGGCAATGCCGGAGGCAACCGCCCAGAACAGATAGAGCAAATCCATGGGGTCTTTGATGGCCGTGCGGTAACGCACGATGGAAAGCGCGCCGACCATGCCCAGGGAGAGCACAGCGTTTGACTGGATGGTGACGATAATCGCGCAGGTGATCACCGTCATGCCCAGCAGGGACACGGCGAAGCCCCGGCTGTAGACCACGCCCGCATAGGTCTTGCGATAGAGGATGTAGATCAGCAGGCCGACGATCACAGAGAGCAGGATGTAACTGCCCGCGCGCACCAGCGCGTCGGTGCTCATCGCGCCTGCGATGCCGCTGGCCTCAAGGAATGACTTTTTGAAAACATCCTGAAAGGTCACGGTCGAGTTTGCCATAAAATTCCCTCCGATCTGTCATAAGGCTGCTGGCGCACAGCCGCGTCGCAGCACATCACGTATTTGGACGCCGCCGTCATCTCGGCGGCTCCGGGCGGAAGCAGCTTTTTGACAAGCCGCGGCAGAAAACGCGTAAACTTGACCTCCATGATCATGCTGTCACCGGGCATCACGTCCACGGTGGGCATCTGCGGGTCAAAGAGCGCGTCAAAGCGCCCCATGCCGGCGCGAATGTGCTTGTCAAACGTGATGCGCACATCCCCCGCCTCCAGAATAAACGGCTCCCTGTCGTAGTCCACGACGACGCGCGGGCGCATGATGCGCGAGGTACACTCATAGTAAAACTCGCGCAGCAGGGGATGCGGGCTTTTGATCAGGAAGCCGTAATCCCCTTCCAGAATGCGCTCTGTCTCCCCGCGCGTCAGCGGAGAAGATTCCTTGCGGATGTATGCGCCGTATTTGCTCTTGCGCTCCAGATGAATGACGTCGTCGCAGCAGTTGTACAGGCGGATGCGGTATTTGCGCCGTGTAAGCACACCGATCTCCTTTTCCTCATAAGCCGTGTTCCAATAATCGTCGAAATACAGGCTGCGGATCATGTATTCGCCGTTTTCTCCGGCATGCCTGTCCCGCTGGACGGCTGCCGGCAGGCGGCTGCGCAGCAGCGCCCAGTCCGGCAGGTTGATGCGGTATTTGAGCTCATGGCGATAGACGGGTTTTTTCATCAGGCATCCTCCACCGTCCCATCCTCCCGCACGACAAACCGGCGCATGCCCTCGTGTGCCCCGGAATCGGTTGTCACCTGGTCAAAGGCGATCTGCGTGTAGCCGCTCTCATTGCAGGCGACCACGCGCCAGAAATATGTGCCCGCGTCGGGCAGGGGCAGTTCCGCCTGTGTTTCCAGCTGTCCCATGCTTTCATAGACCAGCGTGTCGCTTTGAAATGTCCAGTCCGTGGCGACCTGCACGTCATAGCGGATAAACTCCCCGTCAAAGTCAAACGCGTTTTCCCATTCAAGCGTCAGCGTGCCCTCCCGCGCCTGAACATCGCTCAGATAAAACGGCATCGGGCGCTCAAAGGATTGAAGGATGTCTTCATACGCCGCGTCCGTGTCATAGGGCATGTTTTCATAGATCTGCTCAAGCTCCTCACGCTCCACCTGAATGCCGGCCACATCCGGCATGACCGTCGTAAATAAATCCACGGTGGTGCGATAGCGCGCAATCTGCTCCGCAATGCGCTGCGGCGTGATCTGCGCGTGCAGGAGCTCCACTTTCTCAAGGAGCGCCTGGCGGTACTGCGGCACGCGCAGCATCCGGTTAAACAGCACAACCCCCCAGTAGTTGGAGATTCCCTTTGTCCAGGCGCCCTCCTGCCAGGAAAAATCGAGCAGAGCGTCCTCATAATCCTTGAGCGACGCATCGCCGTCCCAGCAGAGGTAATACCACGTGTCGCTTCCGACCGGGTTATAAAGATAGTAATTCTGCGCGTTGCTGTCCGCGTTGCCCAAAAGCAGGTTAAAGGCCATGTAGCTGGTCAGGTTTTCCAGATCAAAGTATTTCTCAATCACCTGCTCGATGGGCGTTGCGCCGTCGTTGACCGCCTCGAGCATCTCGATAAGCTTGTTGTGGTCGTCCCCGCTCTTGGGTTCCAGCACCTCGCTGAATGCCTGCACGTCATACAGGGGATCGGTTGCCAGGCGGATCCGGTCCTCATAGCGATACATCTCGCACATGTTCGCCTTATAGAGGTTTCCATTCTGGCTGAGGCCGTGATTGCGCAGGAAGCGGCCGTTAGGCTGCTCCACCTGGGTAAACAGGCCGTAATCCACGAAGGCGTCCGGTGCATCCGGATCCGTCCTGTCCCGGATATAGACATGGACAAACTGCGTGCGCAGGCTGATCATGCCGGGCACCCCCTGCAGCAGCTCAAAGTAGAGCATGTTGCGAAGGCGTGTGTTGTCGCCGGGATGCTTATTGAGGGCAATGGCCCGCTGGCCGCGCCACATGCCCGCCGAATCAAACAGGGTGATGCGGTAGGATTTCTGCTCATATCCCGTGCTTGTGCGCCCGCGCACGTTGATGGTGGCGTTGCTGCCCACGGCGTCATAGCCCACTTCGCCGGGGAGCGGCCCGGTCTCATCGCCCACCTGAAAAATGCACTCGCTGTAAATCTTTTCAACGCCCGTCATTCCCTGGAGATTGACATAGGAATTGACCTCTTCAAAGGTGTGGTTTGTGCCGTCCGCTTCGTTGCCGCCGACCACCGTGATATAAAAGCACACAGACTCAACGGGATCGTATTCCTCGTAAAGGGACAGTTTGTCCGTCAGCGTCCTGTCGTTGATGTCGGAAAGCGGCACTTTTTCAACAGGCTCGCGCTCCTCCTGCGGCTGCGCCGTTTCCTCCGGCTGGGAGGCCTGCTGCGCGCAGCCCGTCAGCAGCAGGCACAGGGCCGCCAGGCATGCGCAGGCTTGCCTTCTTTTCATCTTCCGGTCTTCCCCCTTCCCAAAGTCGGTTTTGAGCGTGCCGCACGCGCGTCGAGCCATCCGGCAAGGCGCATGAACCGCCCCGTTTCATAGGTGTTAAACACCGGCTGAGAGCAAAACACATGATAATCGATCCTCTCCACATAGGCAAGCAGCCGCGGCATCGCCGTCAGGAACATCGCCATGCCGCCGGCGGGCACGCCTATGCCATATAGCAGGGACGGTCCCGTTCGGGTGAGCAGGCTCACCGCAAGGTTGACGGCAAAAAGCGCGAACGCCGCGGCCAGAGCCCCTTTCCTGTCGTTAAAGTAGAGCAGCAGGAGCATCAGGCTGTTTCCAAGGCAGTAGGCGCTGTAGCCGATGCACATCACCTGAAACATGGCGATCATATCCGATGTGAAGCCAATCCCCGAGAGAAAATAGCGCATCGCCAGCATATATACCACCAGAAAAAACAGCTGCACCTGCACCAGCTTGCTCACCTCCTGGCGCAGCACGGCGCGCATATTCTCCCGCGCCACGGAAATCTGGCCGATCGTGCCTCCGCCCGTAATCGCGTCAAAATAACGCCGGTACTGGCCGTAAAAATGAACCTCCACCGAAACGACAAAGTTCACGTTTGTGGGCACTGTGACCAGAAAGGCATAAAAAGCCGCCGCGTCAAACAGGCTGGCCTGCCGGAATGCCCCGGTGACCGATGTCCCCAAGGGGCTGAACCACATGACCACCATGTGCACAAACGCTCCCGCCATGCTGAAAAATCCGGTAGCCAGCAGATCCGGCACCGTGGAGAGCCAGCCGATGAACGCAAAGGCGCTTCCCTCTCCGGGCGGAAAGTAATAAAGCAGCACGCGCATGAAGCCCGCCATCATCGTGCCATAGCCCACGACCAGCGCGGCCATGAGCGCTGTGATCACATCCACGCCCAGCATCAGCAAAAACAACCCGATCAGCACCACCAGGGCAATGCCCGCGGCAAACACGGCCAGGATCGCGCGGTAATCTCTCGCCGCCGTTATGTAGGACATCTGAAGCCATGTGGGAATCAGTTCCATGAACAGCATCCAGTTGAGCAGCTTCTGCGCCGCCGTCAGATCCCGGGCGGTATGAAGCAGCACGGCATACAGGATGCCTCCCGGAATCATCAGCACCAGGGACGCGCCAATCAGCGAAGGCATCACCTTTTCCGGCTTTTCCTGATAGATCAGATCCGCCACATAGCGCGAGAGATAGGTCTGAAAAAACGAAGTGAGCAGCATGCTCAGAAACAGCGCGTAGACCATCGTCACCACCAGCAGCTCGCGCGCATGCTCGCCCGCGCCGAACATCCTGGCCATCTGCTGCAGCCCCAGCAGCAGCGCGATGGCCAGCATCATCGTGCCGGAACAGATGACGCCGGCATAGGCATAGGCCCGCAGTTTTCTGACCACGCCGCGGCCTACAAACAGTTTCTTGAGTTCAAACCCGATTCCGGCCATACGCGCCCCTTCCCGCCCGCTCAAACAGCAGCTCGTATCGCTTGACCATATCCGTGTGCCGAAACAGCCGGCTCACGCGCCGCCGTCCGTTTTCCCCCATGCGCCTGCGCTTTTCCGCATCTTCGCACAGGGTTAAAATCGCCTCCGCCAGTGCGGTCTGGTGCATGGCCGGCACGCAGATACCGGCGGCGCCGAATCCATCGTTGACTCCCTCGATCAGCTCGCGGCAGCAGCCCACATCCGTGGTCACGGCCGGCCTGCCCGCGGCCATTGCCTCCAGCACGGCCAGCGGCTGCCCTTCCGAGATGCTGGTCAGCAGCGTGAAATCCATGCCCCGCATGTATTCCGCGGTATCCACCCGGCCGGTAAAGACCACGTTCTCCAGCCCCATGTCCTCTTTGAGCTGCATGCATTCCGCAAAGTATTCCTCATTTTCATCCGTCGGGCCCAGGATGTGCAGCCGCACATCCCTTCTCTCCGCCGTGACGTTTGAAAAAGCGTACAGCATGGTCTTAATGTCTTTGATGGGCACAATGCGCACCACCGCCCCGATGTCGATCACCC
>DVMG01000194.1 GCA_018715105.1 Candidatus Ventricola intestinavium | reverse complement strand
AGATCTATATCACGGGCAAGGGACGCTGCAATGTGACCAACACGGCGGATCTTCACGATTTTTTCGCGCAGGTGCCGAGAAATCCGCGCTTCTTGAATGCGGCGGTGCGCCGGTTTGGCCATGAGGATCTGACCGCGCTGCTCGCGATGCTGGGAACGGAGACAAAGGTGGAGCGCGGCGGGCGCGTATTTCCCGTGAGTGACAAGGCCAGCGACGTCACGCGCGCATTGGCACGCGGCCTGCATGAGGCCGGGGTTCGGGCAGAGCTTGGCACGGCCGTCCAGTCCATCCGTCCGCAGGGGAAGGAATTTTGCGTGCGGCTTGCCCGGGGAGGCGTGCTGCGCGCTGGCAGCGTTGTGGTGGCTACGGGCGGCCTGAGTTATCCCTCCACCGGCAGCACCGGGGATGGATACCGCTTCGCCAGGGAGAACGGGCACAGCGTGGTGCCGCCCTCGGCTTCGCTCGTCGGGCTGACGGTGGAGGAAAAATGGCCTGCGCTTTTGCAGGGGCTGGCGCTTAAAAACGTGCGCGTGACGGCCCGCATGGGCAAAAAAACGATTTACAGCGAGCTGGGCGAGATGCTTTTTACGCACTTTGGGGTCAGCGGTCCGCTGATAATGAGCTGAGCAGCCATCTGCCGGAGGAGACCGGGGCGGTGCGGGTCACGCTGGATATGAAACCCGCGCTGACGGATCAGCAGGTGGATCAGCGCCTGCAGAGGGAATTCGCGCAGCACGCGCGCAGTCAGCTGTCGACCGTGCTCACCGGCCTGATGCCCGTGCGCATGGGGCCCGTCTTTGCCGGGCTTTGCGGCCTGAGCGCAGAGACGCCCGTCAGCCAGATCACGCGCGGGCAGCGCCTGGCAATCGGCAGAAACCTCAAAGAGCTGCCCCTTCCCGTGAGCGGAAAAAGGCCCATTGAGGAGGCGATCGTCACGCGCGGCGGTGTGAATGTGAAGGAGATCGAGCCGGGAACCATGATGAGCAGATGCGTGCCGGGCCTGTTTTTCGCAGGAGAGGTTTTGGATGTGGATGCGCATACCGGCGGGTTTAACCTGCAGATTGCCTTCTCCACGGGCGCGCTGGCGGGCATCAGCGCGGCTTCCTGGTCACGGGGGGAATAGCCGGGGCGGCACGCGCATACAGAGAGCAGATTCGCTGCTCTTTTTTGCTATCGCATCTGCCGCGCCGCAGGAAAGCAGAAGAAGGCGCGTCCATGGGCCGCCTGGCGCACGTTTCGGCAAAAAGGGGAAACGATCGGGCATGGGGAGGGGAAGCGAAGGGAACTTTACAAAATGAACAGGCACGTATCCACAGACAGGGAGGAACCATATGGACGGAAAGAACATGGATATGAAAGAAATAAACGATGTCAGAAAGGAAGAAGAACGCCGTATTTATGAGCGAAGCGCAAGGCTCATTCTGCTGCTGGCGCTCCGGGATACGGCGCCAGGCGCAAAAGTGCGCTTTGAGCACAGCATCGGCTTTGGCCTTTACATGACCGTTTCGGGCGTAAACATGACATCGGCGCTGGTGCGCAGGATTGAAGAGCGCATGCACAGCATCGTGAGGCAGGATCTGCCGATCATCAAATCACGCCTGACCAACGCGGAGGCGATGGATTACTTCAAAAGCCAGGGACAGGAGGACACGGTTCGCCTGCTCGCTTACCGAAAATACGACCATTTTGACGTATACACCTGCAAGGGGCTGAGTGAATACTTTTATGGGGACATGGCGCCTTCGACAGGGCGGATTGACCGCTTTGCGCTGCGGTTTTATTATCCCGGCATGGTGCTCCTGCTGCCGGGGGAGGATCTCTCCGGCCCGCCGGCGCCGTTTGTGGAGCGGCCCAAGCTCATGCGCGCATATGTGGAGGCGGAGGCCTGCTCGCGCATTCTGCAGTGTGAAAACGCGGCCGATCTCAATGACATCATCACAAGGGGAGAGGCGCGGACGTTTATCCGCGTCAGCGAGGCCATGCAGGAGCGCGCAGTTGCGCAGATTGCCGAGCGCATCGTCGCCCGCGGGGCGCGGGTTGTGTTCGTTGCCGGGCCTTCTTCAAGCGGCAAAACCACGTTTGCCAACCGCCTGAGCACGCAGCTGCGCGTTAGCGGCAGGCGGCCGGTGGCCATTTCGCTGGATAACTATTATCTCAACCGGGATCGCGTGCCGCTGGGAGCAGATGGCAGGCCGGATCTGGAATGCCTTGAATCCATCGACGTGGCGATGTTCAACGAGCAGCTTGTGGAGCTGCTCGACGGGCGTGAAGTGGAGCTGCCGCTTTATTCATTCAAGACGAAAATGCGCATGGATCATGGAATCCGCATGCGCGTGAGCGCGGATCAAATCCTGATTGTGGAGGGAATCCACGGGCTGAACGACGCGCTCAGCGAGGACATTCCCGCGGAGTACAAATTCCTGGTCTATGTCAGCGCGCTGACCCAGCTGAATCTGGATTGCCACAACCGGATCCGCACCACCGACGTCAGGCTGCTGCGCCGCATGGTGCGGGATCACAGGACGCGCCACACGGGCGTGCTGGATACGCTGCGCATGTGGGACAGCGTGCGCGCGGGGGAAGAAAAATACATCTTTCCCTATCAGGAGCGCGCGGACGTGATGTTCAATTCCTCGCTGCTCTACGAGATCGCCGTGCTGAAAAAATATGCGTATCCGATGCTCAAATCCGTGAGCCGGGAGGATCCTTATTATACGCGTTCGCGCCGGCTGGTCAAATTCCTCAACTATTTTCTTGACTGCGACGCGGAAAGCGAGATTCCGCCCACATCCATCCTGCGCGAATTCATCGGCGGATGCACATTCTATGGGGAATGATGCCGTGCCCGCCGGATCGCCGTTGTGCATGTGACAGAATTTTCCGATGGAAACCGTGATAGATTTTCTTCCTGCGGTACACAATAGCGGCAAGGAGGCGAATCAAGTGAAAAAATGGTTTCTGGCTCTGCTGTGCCTAGCTGCAGCAGGCATGGCGATGGCCGGCTGCGCGGCGGGGAACGCTGCGGGGATGGGCCCGACACAGACCCCTGCCGCTACCGCGGAGGCGACCATGATGGCCCCGACGACCAGCCCGATGGCGACCCTGTCGCCCGAAGCGTCGGCGGAGGCCACAAGTGATGCCGATGCCGGGAATATGCCCGCAGCGGCGATGACCCCCGCGGAAGCCGGCCGCCTGGCGGAGAGGATCTCCGAAGCAGTGGAACGCATCAGCGAAGTGGATGATGCCGAGGTGATCGTGCACAATGAGCGCGTGCTGGTGGCGGTCGAGTTTGACGATCAGTACAGCGCGGGGCTTGATGACCGCATGAAGCAGACGATCATCGACACCGTGCGTGAAATCGACGACAGCCTGACGGACGTGGAAGTTACGGACGACAGCACGCTCTATGGCCAGGTGAAGGGCCTGGGCGAGCGTGTGGCCAAAGTGACGGGCCTGGACGAACTCGCGGATGACTTCGGCGACCTGTGGGATCGCATTGTCGGCCGGTAAAGAAAGAACCTGTTTTTACTCTCTGCGGGTGCGGCGATGCGCCCGGATTTACGGAACGTCCCTGCAGACAGGAGAGGCTTTTCAGGCCGCAAGAGAATGAGAATTGGATGATTTCCGGTATTTTGAAACGGTTTTCTTCCCCGCGGGGAAGAAAACCGTTTCAGTCATTTTGTCTGCTTTGCCCCTGTCAGGCGCGCATGACGCGGCCGATGCTTATTCATTGCCGGCCTGCGGCAGGCGGCCGGAACCGCATTCGTCCTTCTGCTGCGCCAGAAAACGCTCATAGGCAAACATGTACTGCTGGTAAAGCCCTGCGTTGGGGCTGTGCAGAAGGGGAAATCCCTGCGGATAGTGCTCGGCAAGGATACGCCGGACCCATACATCCACAGGAAAGGCCTCCTTGAAGCCCAAACCGAAAAGGCAGATGCAGTTCGCCACCTTTTCGCCGATTCCCGGATAGGTCATCAGATGCGCCCGGGCTTCCGGATAGGGCATGCTGCACAGGAGGGCTTCTTCCGCGGGGGTGAACCGCTGCGCGGCACGAAACAGATAACCGGCGCGATAGCCCATGCCCATGGAGCGCAGCGCCTGTTCTCCAAGCCGCGCGACCTCACACGCAGGGGGGAAGGGCCTGTTCTCCCCGCCGCACAGCCGGGTGATGAGCGATCGGATGCGGGGGATGTTGTTGTTCTGGCTGAGGATGAAACTGGCCAGGGTTTCCCACAGAGGCTGGCGCAGGATGCGGATGCCGCGGCCAAAGGCGGCGGCGGATGTCAGATAACGATCCAGGGGGTCGATCGCGCTCAGCGCGGCCAGATAATCCCCTTCCGCGTCCAAATAAGAAGAGAGCAGCGCGCGAAGATCTTCATCCGGCATGTCCGCATGAAAGGCGGCGTGCGCCGCATCCACCTGGCGCGCCTCTACAACCACGCTTCCGACCGGCATCCTGAATACGCCGGGGGCAAGCCTGGTCATGCGGAAACACTGGCCGCTCTTTGCAATCTGCTCCAGATCCAGCGTGTCAAATGCAAGCAAAACCATGGCCTTCACCGGTCCATTCCGCAGGGAAAGGAGGATGCGCCGGCGCAGCGGTCGGATGTCACCGCGTCATAGAAGCGGTAGCCGCCGGAAAAATTATAGCATTCCAATCCGTTTTGCTGGAGGATCCGGCAGGCTATGTAGCTGCGAAGCCCGGACTGGCAGATCACATAGACCGGTTTATCCGCCGGGAGCCCGGCAAGATGCTCGCGAAGATCATCCAGAGGGATGTTGACGAATCCGTCGATATGCCCATGGGCGTATTCCGGCGCCGTGCGCACATCCAGCAGGGTGACGCTGCTATCCCGCGGGAGGGCGGCCACATCTTCCACGTGGAACTGCTTCACCTTGCCGGTCTCGATGTTTTCAATCATAAATCCGGCCATGTTGACCGGATCCTTGGCCGAAGAATAGGGCGGCGCGTAGGAAAGATCGAGATCCTTGAGCTGCACGGCGGTCAGACCGGCGTACAGGGCGGTGGCCAGCACGTCGATCCGCTTATCCACGCCATCCTGACCGATGATCTGCGCGCCAAGCAGGCGAAGCGTATCCCGGCGGTAGAGCACTTTCATCGTCATCGTGGTTGCGCCGGGGTAATAGGATGCGTGGGAGCCGGGTGAAAGCACCACCTTGCCGTAGGGAATGCCCGCTTCTTTGGCCTGCGCCTCTTTGATCCCGGTTGTGGCGATGGTCATATCAAAAAGCTTGAGCACGGAAGAGCCCTGAGCCCCCGGATAGCGGCTGTCGCCCCCGCAGATGTTGTCCGCCGCGATGCGCCCCTGTTTGTTGGCCGGGCCGGCGAGGGACACGAGCGTCTTTTGCCCGGTGACCCCATGGCGGATTTCCACCGCATCGCCGACGGCATAGATGTCCGGCACCGACGTCTCCATGCGGTCGTTGACGGCGATGCTGCCCTTGACGCCCAGTTTCAGACCGGCCTGCCTGGCCAGGGATGTATCCGGCGTGATGCCGATGGCCAGCAGCACCATGTCCGAGTGAAGCGGCGCCTCGCCTTCAAGCAGCGTGGTCACGCCTTTGCCATCGTGGATGAAGCCCGCGACAGAGCTACCCAGCATCAGGCGGATGCCTCTGCTGCGCAGATTCGCGTGGACAAGAGAGGCCATGTCTGCATCCAGCGGAGCGAGAAGCTGCCGGGGACGCTGCACGACGGTGACGTCCATGCCCAGCCCGGCCAGGTTTTCCGCCATCTCCAGGCCGATATACCCGCCGCCGGCCAGCACGGCCGTGCGCGGCTTCTCCTCTTCCACAAACCGGCGGATACGCAGCGTGTCCTCCACCGTGCGCAGGGTGAAGATGCGTTCGCCCTCCACTCCCGCCAGGCGGGGAGCGGCGGGACGCGCGCCGGGGGAGAGCAGCAGCTTGTCGTAGCCCTCGGTGAATTCT
>DVMG01000193.1 GCA_018715105.1 Candidatus Ventricola intestinavium | reverse complement strand
AAAACACATGGGGCTGAACGTCGAGCGCCTGCCGCTGTATGGACGCCCGCACACGCTCAGCATGCTGCTCTTCTGCCCGGAAACGGTGATGGTGCAGGAATTCCCAGCTACATCAGAGGATGATCCTCCCTCTCCATATCCTGTGA
This sequence comes from Candidatus Ventricola intestinavium, assembly GCA_018715105.1. Lineage (GTDB taxonomy): Bacteria > Bacillota > Clostridia > Christensenellales > Aristaeellaceae > Ventricola > Ventricola intestinavium. The sequence continues at coordinate 2,749 of DVMG01000193.1, read as the reverse complement.
CGCTGCCCGGGAACACCATCCTCATCAATACCCGGGCGATCCACCGGGACTTCTGCCAATTGGAGATCTACCACGAGTGCATCCACTACGACTGGCACTTCATGTTCTACCGTCTCCAGCACATGCACAACAACGATGTGAGCGCGCTCAGGGCAAGGCAGACCGTGGTCACGGACAGCAGGGGCAGCAGGAACCCCCTGCGGTGGCTCGAATGGCAGGCAAATCGCGGCAGCTTTGGGCTGATGATGCCGCTGTCCATGATGCGCGACCTGGTGCGGGAAGAGGAAGCCAGCCTGGACGGCTCTGACCTACATTGGGGGAAGCGCTACGACAGGATCGCGCGCGGGATCACCCGGGATCACGATCTGCCCAAGTTCCGCGTCCGGGCGCGGCTGATCCAGATGGGGCACATCGAGGCGAAGGGTGCGCTCAACTATGTGGACGGGACCTATATCGAACCCTTCGCGTTCGAGCGCAGCCGGGGGAACGGCAATTACACCTTCGTCCTGTCCCGCAGGGAGCTCTTCGACGAGTATTGCTCAAACCCCGACTTCAGGAAGCGGCTGGACAGCGGGCGCTATGTTTTTGCCGACGGGCATGTCTGCCTGAACGACGAACGCTATGTCAGGGCTGCCGCAAACGGGCTGCGGCTCACCGCCTGGGCCAACGCGCACGTGGATCAATGTTGCCTGCGCTTTGTCAGCGTCTACGAACCCTGCGGGTTTTCGGACTATCGCTTCAGCTGCCTCAACAGCGACGAGGAGTATAACCGCCACTACATCGCCTTTGCTGAGGAGGACGACGCGCTTTCAGCCCGGGAGAAACTGGAGCACATGACCCGCGTCCTCGACGCCCTGCCCGATGCCTTCCCGCAGGCCCTGTCGTTCCTGATGGAGCAGACGGGAGTCACCGAGGAGGCGCTCGAGGAGCGCTCCGGCATCTCCGTGAGCACGATCTCGCGTCTGCGCCGGAAGGAACGCGCCAATTACAGCCTGGACCAAGTCGTAGCGCTCTGCGTCGCGCTGCGGCTGCCGCCGTGGCTCTCGGGTGAACTGCTGGCAAGGGCAGGGTTGATGCTGCGACGCACGAAGCAGCACCGGGCATATCGCCTGATCCTCGACTGTATGTTCATGGACTCTCTGGATACCGTGCAGGATTTCCTCAAGGCCTCCGGCTGCGAGCCGCTGAAGCTCAAGGCCACCTGACCTTTCGCAAACTGTGCGCTATTGAACGGCGCGCACCAAAAAATATTTTCATGGGCACGTCATTTGATGGCGTGCTTTTTTTATTGCCACTACGGGTTTTTCTCTTTCCGTGCGGTTCAACGGCCAGTAAAAGCCCCATTTTTCACGTCATTTGATGCCATGGTGTTTTTGCGCGCGCCAAGGTATCCTTATGCGCAGAAACAAGCCCTGCCTCCCGCGGCCGCTGATCACGGCATGCTTTTCATCTGTGGGAGCGAGGCGACAACACACGCAACGGCTGGATGAAAAGCGCCGCTGCAGACAACGCGAACGGAGATCGTCGCATCGTCTGCCAGCCATTTTGCTGCGCCATTCAGCCTGATCTTTCTCCGTTCGGCGTCACCGAAAGGAGAAAGGCCTGTGAAACAGCGTTATCTCAAAGCCGGCCACAAACAGATCCCCGTCACCGAAGATGTCTATCTGGCAGCCGCCCGCTGGAAAGAAAACGAACGCTATCGCGCCCGACGGGACGGCAGGTGCGGCCAGCCCAACTACAGGCGCTGCTCCGGGGATTGCGGCATGTGTCCCTGGCAACAAGAGGGTTTTCGCATGTTATCCTTCGCCAAAGCCTTCGGCGATGATTTTGCCATGGAGCCGCCGGAGCCGTCCAGTCCCGGGATAGAGGAAATTGTCGCCGGCAAGCTGCTGCTGGAAAAATTGTATCGCGCGTTGGACGCCCTCATCCCGGACGGCGCGCGCGTGTTCCGAATGCGGGCGCACAAATACACCGAGCGCGAGATCGCTCGAGCGCTGGGCGTCAAGGCGCAATCGACCCTCAACAGCCGGATCCAAAAAATGGACGCCTTTATCCGCGCCCATCGGAAGGAGTTGGAAGATCTGCTGAACTGACGCGATCTTAGTGGGAATCACATCCGCTTTCGTTCAAATAGCAGCGCTTCTTTCCAAAGAAAATGCAGGCGCAACTGGTCGCACAGGAAGGAGGGTAGCAAATGGAGCAAGCACGAGCCGCCTGCCAGCGCAACGCGGAAGTGATCGCCATCCTCATGGAGATCGCTGATGTGGCACGACGCCTGGCAGACAAACTGGCAGATCTGGACAAAGAGGATGACTGTGAAGGGGGTAAAGCCTATGAGCAGGATGGCCGACCTGGATGCCGCCATTGCCGAGCTGCGCAAATGCGGCGAAGCCATTATCAGTGTTTCTGACGCTTTGAGGACATCATTCAGCACGGAAACAGAGCAGCCCGTGCCGCCGCCCCTGCCGACCATCGACCAGGTGCGCGCGCTGCTGGCGGAGAAGAGCGGCGAGGGCAAGACCAAAGAGGTCAAGGCGCTGCTCAACAAGTACGACGCGGGGAAGCTCTCCGGCGTAAAACCGGAAGACTATCCCGCCCTCATGGAGGAGGCGATGAAACTGTAATGCCGGAGCTCCACGCAAGATTCTCCCCCTCGGCGGCCAATCGCCGCATCCACTGCCCGCCCTCGCTGCTGCTGGAAGAGCAGTTCGAGGAAGGCGAGAGCGTCTACGCCGCCGAGGGCACCGCC
>DVMG01000192.1 GCA_018715105.1 Candidatus Ventricola intestinavium | reverse complement strand
AACTGAATTTGCAGGTGACGGATGTCGCTGGCCGTCGAAGCCGTCATTTTCAGGCCGCATTGTTCCATCACGCTTTCAAACCGGTTGGTAAAATACCACGCCACGCTGAAAGAGGCGATCAGGGCCAGAAGCATGAGCAGCCATGTCGTGCGCCTGCCGCGGGACAGGGCGACCTGCATCCTGTCCACCATCCGAATCCGTTCAAAAAAGGCCTGTGTGCTCCTGGCATGCCACAGCCTATGACATGGAAGCACGAGGGCATTCTGAATCAGGAACATCGGCACAAACGAAGGCGCCGTCAGCTCGGCCAGCACGTCGGCCATGCCAAAGCCCGCTTCGGGAAAAAGCGCGCCCATCAACCCGTATACCAGTGCGGAATGCAGCGTTTTGCCCATGCCCGTCACAATCACCATGCCCAAAAGGGGATGCCGGGCTTTCCGAACCGTCCCATACGCCAGGCCGATGAGCAGGCCGAAAGCCGCACGCGCGCCCACGCTCAGCAGGATGCTCTCCAGCGGCTTTCCGCTCATAAGCGGCGAAAAAAGCGCGTCTCCGCTCCCCACATAGTGGGCCGAGGCCTTCCACATGGCCGCCAGGCCAAATACCGCGCCCACCAGCGTTGACTCCGCCGCGCCCAGAAGGCAGCCCGCCAGCAAAACCGGTATGTAAAGAAATGTGATGGAGATGGGCTCGATATGGATGTATCCCAGAAAGGAAAAGGACATGAGAAGCTCCACGAGCAGCAGCCCGCACAGCAGATAGCCGTTTTTCCGGACGGCATGCCTCTCCCTGCTCCAAGCAAACAACCGGCTCAATTCCCTCACCCGCATCCTTCAGCTCATCCGTCTTTGCCGCGGCCCGGCGCCCGTCTGTTCCTCCTCACACATTGAAGCGGAACAGCGTCACATCGCCATCCTGCATGACATATTCCTTGCCCTCGCTGCGCACAAGCCCCTTTTCCCTGCAGGCGGTCATGCTTCCCGCGGCCATCAGGTCTTCAAAGGAAACAATCTCCGCACGGATGAATCCCCGCTCAAAGTCAGAATGAATCTTTCCAGCGGCCTGGGGAGCCTTTGTCCCGCGGCGAATCGTCCAGGCCCGGCACTCATCCGCCCCCGCCGTCAAAAAGGAGATCAGCCCCAGCAGGTCATAGCACTCGGCGATCAGCCTGTCAAGGCCGCTTTTCCCAATGCCCAGCTCTTCAAGGAACAGGCCCTTCTCTTCCTCTTCCATCTGGGCGATGTCCTCTTCGATTCTGGCGGAGATGACCAGCACCTTGGCATGCTCCTCTCCCGCGAGGGCCTTGACATCCGCCACCCCGGGGATAGAGTCTTCCTCCTTGCCCAGATCGTCTTCCTTGATGTTGCAGGCATAAATAACCGGCTTTGTCGTCAGCAGAAACCATTCACGGGCGATTTCCCGCTCCCTGTCCGTCATGGGGCAGGTACGCGCCGGCTGCAGGCCATCCAGATGCGCGAGCAGCTTGGCGCCCAGTTCCGCCTCCTCCGCGAATTTCTTCTCTCCGCTTTTGAGCATTTTCGCCGCCCGCTCCGCGCGCTTTGCCACGCTTTCCCGGTCTGCGGCGATGAGCTCGATGTTGATCGTCTCAATGTCGCTGCGGGGGTTCACGCTGTCCGCATGCCGGATGATATCCGCATCTTCAAAGCAGCGCACCACATGCACGATGGCATCGCATTCGCGGATATGGGAAAGGAACTTGTTGCCCAGTCCCTCGCCATGGCTGGCGCCTTTCACAAGCCCCGCAATATCCACAAACTCGATGACGGCCGGCGTGCGTTTTTTGGGGTGATACATATCCGCAAGCCTGTCAAGCCGCTCATCGGGCACGGCCACCATGCCCGTGTTGGGCTCGATGGTGCAAAAAGGGTAATTGGCCGCCTCTGCGCCCGCATGTGTAATCGCATTAAACAGGGTCGACTTGCCCACATTGGGCAGACCCACAACGCCCAGCTTCATAGCTCTTCACGTCTCCTTCGTTTTTTGCATGATCAGAATTCTTCGGATTTCGGCTTGGCGGCGCCGCACCCTGGCCGGCGGCGCCTGTATTTTTGAACGTTTCCTTCACCGTAAGCGTTCTTCACAAAATCAGCCGCATCGCGGGGCAGGCCAAAGCCCCTTGCAACCGTTTGATTATATCATAGCGGGCCTCTTACCTCAAGTAGATTCAAGCGGATAAACGCCCGATTCCTCCGTTTTGGGCCGAAAGCATGGATCGGGCCCGGCCCCTCGTCCTTCGTCCTTCACGGCCGTTCCTTTTCTGTCCGCTGCAGAGGCCGCGTTTTTTTAGAATATTTAAGAAAACTTCGGGCACGGATTTAAGATTGTGCCTGTATGATCAACATAAATGTACATGAAAGGACGCCCTGCAAACCGCATTCCCGGATCATCCGGGAGGAGGCATCACAACGTGATCCGTCCGGCATGCCTTGCAAGCCCAAACCGGTATCCGCTGAAAGGAGGTGCAAGCCGCCGGGCCGGGCCGGAAGGCTGTCGTGATTTTGAAGAACAAAGCATCCAATCAGGACAAAATCAGGAAAGGAGAAGAAAAACAAGATGAAACGTCTCATGAAATGTCTCCTTTGCGCGGCTTTGGCGCTGCTCATGACCGTCTCTGCGGCCATCACCGGTCTTGCCGAACTCAACAGCGCTCAAAAGAATGCGAATCTTTATAAGCAGGAAAACCTGTATGATAAGGATTTCCGCTCTTATGACGCCGATGCGTTTGATCTTTCCGCTTTGCCCGACTGCACGCCCGAAGAGGAGATCAGCGGATGGCTGGAAATCTGGGGGCACAGCGCTCTGGCCACCGGCAACCTTGCGCAGCTTTGGGCCGATGGTTTTAACGCCCTTTACCCCGATGCGCATGTCACATGGAACCTGCCCGGCAAGGAAGTCATGCTGACGCCTCTTTATTACGACAGGGCAGACATGGTGATCGTGGAAGAACCCGGGTTTTATGACATCATGCCCTATGAGCGCATGCTGAATTCCCAGCCGCTTGAACTGCATCCCTATAAGGGCTCTGCGGATATGAACGGCTATCAGGCCGCCTTCACGGTCCTCGTCAATCGGGATATGCCCCTTGAAACCCTGACCATGGAGCAGCTGGACGGCATCTTCGGCTGTGCCCGCAACGGCGGATGGATTGGTACCGCGTTTGAGATCTCCCTGGCCCGCGGCGAAGAGGAAAACATCCGCACCTGGGGCGAGCTCGGCCTGACCGGCGAATTCGCGGATGCAAAGATTGAAGCGCACGCCTATCCGACCTCGTTTTCCATCGGGGAAACCCTGTCCGACATGATCATCGGCGGCAGCGATTATTGGGTCGAGGGGCTGAATTGCCATGGCTCGTATTACGATGAAAACGGCGATCCCGTCTATTCCGAACAGGATATCGTCAAGGCCGTGGCAGCCGACAAATATGCCATCGGCATCGTATCCGGCCAGTATTTCCTGACGGACGATGTCAAGACGGTCCGCATTGCCGCCGATGCCAACAGCGAGGCCGTGGCCTGCACACCGGAAAATATCTATAACGGCACCTATCCGCTGGCGCGCGAGGGCGAGATGTTCATCAAGGTCAACGGCAGGCTGAGCGATGTGGCGGCGGCGTTCCTTCGCTATGTCTTCAGCGAAGAGGGACAAAAGGCCGTGGCGGCGGACGGCAAGTTCATCCCGTTGACCGCTGAGGAATGTGAGGCGCAGCTTGCGCTCGTCGAAGCGGCCTGCGTGGCGGAGTCTGCCGACACCGAAGCGCTGTCCGACGAGGCGAAGGAAGCCGCGCTGCGCACCCAGCAGGCGCACAACGAAACCGTCCGCTCCCGGGCGGAACGGGTCGAATACACCATGGAGGATTTTGACATCAGCGATCTGCCGCATTACGTTCCGGAGAGCTATCCGGAAGGCTACATCCGCATCTACGGCAACAATTATATCCAAACCGGCATTCTGATGGATCTGTGGAACGATGGCTTTAAGGAATATCAGCCCAACATCAATATCGCCTGGGAGCTCCCCTCCGCCTCCATGGGCTATGCCGGCCTGTATCTGGATACCTTTGACCTGTACCTCTCCCAGCGCCGGACACCGCAGGACGCCATCGCCTATCAAAAGATCGTCGGTGAGGATCTGTGGGGCGTGGAATGCTACTCCGGCTCCTACAAGCTGGGCGGCTGGGGCAACACGCTCGTCGTAGAGGTCAATGAGGAAAACCCCATTGAACAGATTACCGTTGAACAGCTGGACGGCATCTTCGGCGGCGCCCGGAGCGGCGGCTGGGACAGCGTCGGCTATTGGCATCCCGAGTATGGCCGCGACGACTCCATCAATATCCGTACCTGGGGCGAGCTCGGCCTGACCGGCGAATGGGAAGACATGCCCATCATCCCTTATACCTTCCAGCTTCGCTACAACACCGCCCGTGAGGTTTCCGAAAGCCTCCTGCAGGGCAGCGCCCAGTGGAATGAAAACGTTCGATCCACCGGCAATTACAAGCCTCTGGAAGGCGAGCGTGTCACCGGCGCTCAGTGGGTTGTCGAGGGCATCGTCGAAAACAAGGGCGGCATCGGCCTGTCCCGTTATACCGATGATTACATGCTTCCCGGCATCAAATTCGTTCCGGTCGTGGCGGAAGAGGGCACAGAGCCCGTCTATCCGGATCTGTATACGACCCAGAGCCGTGAATACCCGTTTGTTTTCTCCCAGAGCTTCTGGTACAAGGTGGAGGAAGGCGTGCCCATGAATGAAATGTGCTACGAATTCCTCAAATACATCCTCAGTTATGAGGGACAGGAAGCCGTCATGAAGGACGGCAAGTATCAGCCGCTGACCGCCGAAGTCTGCAAGGAGATGCTTGAAAAGCTCGAAGCGGTGCGCTATGGCTACTGATCTTCCCGAAAGAAGGATGGAATCCGGTCCTTCCCATCCTTCTTTCCTCGATCCGCATCAACAGCAGGAGGCCGCGGCGATGCGCCGCGGCCTCTTAGGGCGTTGATAAAGGCGTTCCCTCCCCGGAAGGAGAGAGCGCACAGCGCCCTGGTTTCGTTAAAAAAGGAAAGCCTCTTGAGAGAAAGGGGCTTGATGCCGGCAGGCTGCTTCCAGCATGGCCGGTATTTTTTGCATGCAGGGCGGGCGTTTTTCTTAAAAAGCGCCCGCCCCAAATATTATTCTACGTTCTCGATTTCGGTGCCGCAGAGCAGCCAGTCAAAGAGCCTTTCAAGGTCCTCATCGGCCGGCGAGGCATGCCCCTGTCCTTCATTCCACCAGATGTGAATCTGATCGGCGGCTTCCGGAGCGATCCGGGAGAGATTCTCCCTGAAGCGCTGGACGTTTTCCGGCGGGATATGCGTATCGATTTCCCCGCAGGCAAACATCATATCAATCCCCCGTGCATAGCGGCTCAGATGGGTGATCGGATTGAACTGGTCGTAATACCACTGCGACTTTGCATCCGGCTCGCCGGGATCCATGTCCTCGCCGGTGAACAGGTCATGCATGCCCGGGCGCAGCCAGTCCGGGGTCGTAACCACACACAGAATGCGGTTGATCCTCTCGTCTATGCCCGCGACGGCCACGGACGTATCTCCGCCCATGGAATGCCCTCCCATCACAACCTCTGTGACAGGCATATGATCGGTAAACCAGTCGATCACGCGCTCTGTATCCAGGATGGTGTTGCCCAGAATCTCCCATCCATAGCGGTACATGTTCTCAAAACAGGTCTGAAGAATCTCATTTTTCAGCGCGTCCACTTCCTCCTGGGTGGAGTTGAGGATCGTGGTGCCGCGGATGGATCGCTCACCATGCTCATAATGATCAAAGAAGACCCCGGTATATCCGCGTGAGGTGATATAGTCTGAATAGGTGGTCACGAGGGATTCCTTGTTTCCGCTCAGACCGGACAGGAAAACGCAGATCTTCATCGGATCCCCTTCCTGATATCCTTCCGGCAGGGTATAATAGACGGGAATCATATCGACCCACACTTTGTGAACCTCAATGCCGTCGATTTCCAAGGTCTCCGGCGGTGCATACTCAAACGCGCCCGCCACAGAAGCCGTGCACAGCAGCACCAGCGTCAGGATGAGGATCAGGCAGATTTTTTTCATGTTTTGGACTCCTTTCCGTTTTGTTTCTTGAACGAATTTCGTCACACCGGCAGAAGGGGTGCTTGTTGGGGCGCACCTCCGGACGCACATAATATTTGCACCATTTTCATGCCTGTTTTATGTTGATTATAGGATGCTTCTACAGTTTACGATATGGTACAGAAGATAAAATAAACAGCAAATATTTGTTTTACAG
>DVMG01000191.1 GCA_018715105.1 Candidatus Ventricola intestinavium | reverse complement strand
CTGGAATTCCGTTCATGGCTGTATCCTTTCTCTATCCGGTTTAAAAAAGTGCCTCACATCCTTTCCAACTTTTCTGCGGCGGCAACCGCCCTCATACGCCGGATCGTTTTCATGCTCATTCCATTTCCTCCCTGTCCTTCCTTTCTTATCCTCCATGGCTCTTCTTGTTTTCTTGCTCAGACCGCGCGCGGAGAGCTGAGCTGCGTGGTGTAAAGCTCATAATACGCCCCTCGCTGTTTTAAAAGCGAATCATGCGTGCCCTGCTCCACGATTTTCCCATGATCGATGACCAGAATAACGTCCGCCTGGCGGATGGTCGAAAGCCTGTGCGCAATGACAAAGGACGTGGTGCCCTGCATCAGGGTCTGCGTGGCGCGCTGGATCAGCTGCTCCGTCGCGGTATCCACCGAGCTGGTGGCCTCGTCAAGCACGAAGATCCGGGGTTTGGCGATGATGGCCCGCGCAAAGGAAATCAACTGTTTTTCCCCTGTGGAAAGCTTGTCCCCACACTCGCCGACATCGGTGTCAAACCCCTGCGGGAGTTTTTTTGCAAGGGTATCTGCGTGCACGGCGCGCGCCGCCTGCAGCACCTCCTCGTCCGTGGCATCCGGCCGTCCGTAGCGGATGTTTTCACGGATTGTGCCGGAAAACAGATGCGGCGCCTGAAGCACATAGCCGATATGGCTGTGCAGCCAAAGCTGGCTGCGCTCGCGCACGTCCCGTCCGTCGATCAGCACACGCCCGCCCGTCGGCTCAAAAAACCGGCAGACGAGATTGACCAGCGTGCTCTTGCCCGCTCCCGTCTCGCCCACGATGGCCACCGTGCTTCCCGCCGGCACATGCAGGGAAAAGTGGGAAAGCACTTCCTCCCCTCCATCCGGATAGGTGAAAGATACGTCGTCAAAGTCAACCTCGCCGCGCATATCCTCCCAGTTTTCCATCTTCGGATGAAAACAGTCTCCATATTTTGCTTCAACCTGCGCGCTGTCACGCACGGTGGGCGTCTCATGCACCAGGTCGGTCACGCGCTCCACATTGGCCTGCAGGGAAAACGCCATGGAAATGCGCTGCGCCTGCTGGCGGAATGTCTGAAACAGGCTGAGCGCGTAGGTCATGAAGGCGCTGAGCACACCGATGCTCAGCTCTCCCTGCATCACCATGCCCCCTCCGCGCAGCAGGGTGGCGCTGGCCGCCAGCGTGCCGCACAGCACGATCAGCGGCACATAGATGGCGCGCATACGCCCGTGCAGGATGCCCGCGCGCGCGGCTCTTTCCGTCGTCTGCTCAAATTCAGCGCTGAGTTTTTCCTCAAGAGCCAGCGTTTTGCTCGTTTTCGCGCCCATGATGCCTTCGTTATAGCTGCTGGTGATTTTGGAATGCTGCGCCCGTACATCCCGGTTCAGGGCGATCAGCTTTTTCTGGAAATACACCGTGAGTACCGTCACCAGCGGAGCGACGGCGATCAATGTCATCGCCAGCCCCGGCGAAAGGGACAGCATCACCCCAAACACGCCAAGGATATACGCAAAACCCCACAGAATATCCGGAAACAGCCATCCGACCTGGTTGGCAATCCGGTCCGTGTCCGTCATCACGCGCGAGAGCGTGTGCCCTGCGCTGGTCACGTTGTAGTAATCAAGGCTGAGCCTTTGCAGATTGACAAAGCACGCCTCCTTCAAATCCCGGCTGAGCAGCATCTCCAGGCGGATGCAGCTTATAAAATAGATCAGCAGGCCGATGAGCTCCACCGCCACCACGGCAAGATACCATGCCGCATAGGATCCAAAGCCCGCCAGCGTGCCCGTCTCAATGAACCGATCCACCACGCGGCTTTGCAGCAGCGGAAAATAAAAATCCGCCAGAGCCAGGACCAGATTGCTCCCAACGGCCGCAATCGCCAGATGCTTCTGCCTGAGGATAAACGGCCACAGCCGTTTCCAGGGCGTCAGGGAAAACGCCGTCTTTTTTTCTTCCCGCCCATTCATGCCAAGCCGCCTCCCTCCGCCGCGCGGGCCGGAGATTCCCCGGTTTCACACCCGCCGGCCTGCATGCCTGCTACATGCGCATAGCGGCCCCCCAGGCGCATGAGCTGCGCATGCGTGCCGCGTTCCACAATCTGTCCCTCTTCAAGGACAAGGATCTGTTCCGCCTCCATCAGCGTGGAGACGCGGTGCGCGATGAGGATCAGCGTGGCGTCTCCTGCCGCCGTGCGAAGGCGTGCGCGGATCGCTTCATCCGTCTTTGCGTCTACGGCGGAAAGCGCATCGTCAAAGACCATCACAGGCGCGTGCTCAAGCAGCGTGCGCGCGATGGCCGCCCGCTGTTTCTGTCCGCCGGAGAGCGTCACCCCTCTTTCGCCGACCACCGTGTTGTATCCTTCCTTAAACTCCGCCACGGATTCATGCAGACAGGCCTCGCGCGACGCGCGCTCCACCTCCGCGTGTTCCGCACCGCTGCGCGTGATGGCGATATTTTCCTCAAGCGTCCGCGAAAAAAGGAAGGGTTCCTGCAGCACCACGCCTACGCCGCGCCGCAGCTCGTGCGGATCCATATCCCTCAGATCCACACCGCCGATGGTGATGCGCCCCTCGTCCGGATCATACAGCCGCGCGAGCAGCAGCGCGATGGTGCTCTTGCCGCTCCCCGTCGTCCCCAGGATGCCCAGCGTTGTGCCGCCGGGAATGCAGAAGCTCACATCCCGCAACACGGGCTTTTCCTCATAGGCAAAGCTCACATGCTCAAAGCGGATTTCCCCGTGCAGATCGGCAGAAACCGGTTTTTCCGGCTTTCTTTCTTCTTCCGATTCCAAGATATAGAGCAGCCGGTCGATGGATACGCCGGCCTTACTCATCTCCGAAATCGTGCGTCCCAGCGCGCGCACCGGCCACGTGAGCTGACGCGTATAGCTGACGAACGCCAGATAGGTGCCCAGCGTGATCTCGCCGCCGACGCACATATGCACACCCAGCACAATCACGCCGAAAACCTGCATCATGCTCATGATATCGCCCAGCGTCCAAAATGCAGTGAGCGTATGGCCCAGCTGAATCCACAGGTCGGTATAGCGCTGATTCTTCTCCCTGAACTTCCTGAGTTCATCCCGCTCCCTGCCAAATGCGCGGATCACGCGCACACCCGTCAGGTTCTCCTGCACGACGCTGGAGAGCACGCCCTCCGCCTCATCCGTCTGTGTAAAGCGCTCGGAGACCCTCCTGTAAAAGACGAAGGAATAGGCCACAATCACCGGAATGAACGCAAACGCGAGCAGCGAAATCCGCACATTCATGGCGAACATCACCGCCATGTACACGAGGATCAGAAAGCCCGTTGTCAAAAGCTCCACCATCTGATCCGCAATGAACGTGCGCACGACCTCCACATCCGTCGTGCATCGCTGAATGATATCGCCCGTCGGGTTTTTGACATGCCAGCTGTATGGCAGGCGCTGGATATGCCCATACAGCGCATCGCGCAGGGATTTGACAAACCGTTCCGACCCCTTGGGCAGATTTGCATCCTGCATAAAGCCCGCGCCAAACTCCAACAGCGCCACTGCGGCGGCCGCCGCGCAGGCCAGAAGAAGCAGCGCGCCCGAATCAAACGACACAAGAGGCCCGGGCAGGCCGCTCACGTCTCCGAGCAGCGCATGATCCACCGTGAAACGGATGATCTGCGTAAACAGCATGCGCAGCAGCGTCGCCGCAAGCGACGCCGCGATGCCCACGGCAAAAGCGCCCGCCGCCGGGCGCAGATGACGCGAGAGCAGGCGGGCCTTTCTGCTGAATTTTCCCTTCGTTTTCATAGTTCCCCCGGTTGGTCTTTTTCCGATCGGGTTCAGGCTTTCCGGATCCATTCGGATCGCGTTTTCACGCCTGCCGCCCTTCTTCTCCTTCCACACCCTGCGGGGATACCGCAGCATAGACAAGCGGCGGGAGGACGGGCTTTTCATCCGCAATCCGAATCGTCTGCTGCATGCGGGCGGCAGCCTCCCCGGCCATCGCCGGATTGTTGACATGCAGCGTTGCCAGCGGCTGCCCCTTCTCTACCGAATCGCCGATGCGCACATTCATCACAAGCCCTACCGCGGGATCGATGACATCGTCCTTCTCCTTCCGGCCGGCGCCCAGCCCCTGCGCGACATACCCAATCTGCGTGGTATCCATTTGCGCAATGTATCCGCTTCGCGGCGCGGGCACGGCGATCCTGTGCGCGGCCTGCGGCAGCAGGCCGACATCGTCGCAGACGCGCCCGTCTCCCCCCTGCACCGTGATCATCTCGCGCAGCTTTTCAAGCCCCGCGCCGCTTTCAAGCGCCGCCTGCATACGGGCCTTTCCTTCCTTCGTATCCCGTGCCAAGCCGGCGGCGATCAGCATGCGGCTTCCCAGTTCCATGGATACGGCCAGCAGATCGCCGCCTGCCCGGCCGCTGAGGATGTCGATGGCCTCCTTGACCTCCAGAGCATTGCCCACATGGGTGCCAAGCGGCTGATCCATGCCCGTCACCAGGGCGAGAATGGGCTTCCCCGCCTGCGTGCCAATGTCCACCATGGCCTTCGCCAATTCAATGGATTCTTCAAGCGTGCGCATCAGCGCGCCGCTTCCCGTCTTGACATCCAGCACGATGGCTCCCGCACCGCTGGCCAGCTTTTTAGAGACAATGCTGGAAGCGATCAGCGGCACGCAGTCAACCGTGCCCGTCACATCGCGAAGCGCGTAGAGCGCCTTATCCGCAGGGCAAAGATCCTGCGTCTGACCAATGACCGCACAGCCGATCTCCTGCACCTGGCGGATGAAACGCTCCTGCGTCATTTCCACCCCGCATCCGGGAATGCTCTCCAGCTTGTCCAGCGTGCCGCCCGTATGCCCGAGCCCGCGGCCGGAGATCTTGGCCACCTTTGCGCCGCAGGCCGCCGCCAGCGGCACGAGCACAAGCGTCGTCGTGTCGCCCACGCCGCCGGTGGAATGCTTATCCACACATACGCCGTCGATCGCGGAAAGATCGATCACGCTTCCGGAATGCATCATCTCCATCGTCAGGCACGCCGTCTCCTGCGCATTCATCCCGCGCCAGCAGATGGCCATCAGCAGTGCCGCAAGCTGGTAATCCGGGATGCTTGCATCCGCCGCGCCGCGTGCAAACAGGCGGATCTCCTCCGGCGTCAGC
>DVMG01000190.1 GCA_018715105.1 Candidatus Ventricola intestinavium | reverse complement strand
CGTGGAGGATGACCGCAACATTCAGGAGATCGAGCTCTTTGCGCTTAAAAACAGCGGCTATCAGGCGGCGGGGTTTGAAACGGCCAAGGATTTTTACAAGGCGCTCTCCGAGCGGCTCCCCGAACTCATCCTGCTTGACATCATGCTGCCCGACGAAGACGGCATGAGTATCCTCGAGCGCCTGCGTTCGAGCGCGGATACCCAGAAGATTCCGGTCATCCTGGTGACGGCAAAATCCTCGGAGCTTGACAAGGTCAAGGGCCTTGACGGCGGCGCGGATGATTATATCTCCAAGCCCTTTGGTGTGATGGAGATGATCGCGCGGGTCAAGGCGCTGCTGCGCCGGTCCGGGGGAATGGAAGAGAACCTGATCACGTGTGGAGATGTAACCCTTGACGGCGAAAAGCGCATGGTTTATGTCCATGGAAAGCCCGTTGAGCTGACCTACAAGGAGTTTGAGCTGCTCAAACTGCTGATGAAGAATCACGGCATCGTCATCTCGCGCGATGTCATCATGGAGCGCGTATGGGATTCAAGCTTTGAGGGCGAATCCCGGACCATTGACGTGCATGTGCGCACGCTGCGCCAGAAGCTGGGCGAGGGCGGAACGCTGATCAAGACGATCCGCAATGTCGGCTACATGGCGGATTCGACCCCATAAGGCCGCCTGCAGCGGCCGCAGTTTGTCGGCACAGGCATCGTTTTCATCCATGACAGGCACTGCTTTTCCAAGATTTAGGAGACCAAGGTTTAGGAGAATTTTTCTCCGCCTTCGGGGGAGAAAAGCGTTTTGCCGACGGTCTGAGGCCGCCTGTGGCGGCCTCTTTTGCTCCCCATAGGGCACAAAAGAGGAGCCGGACGGCGAATGGCCCATGGGGCGCTTCCATCATGCACCGAAACGGGGACGTAAGACGTGAAGAAAAAGATCTTTCGTTATTTTGTTGGCGTGATCGGGATCGCGGTAGCGGTCACAACGGTGCTGCTCGTTTGGCTTTCCTACAGCATGTTTGAAAACCGCGTGATCGACGACCTGCGCGCCCAGGGGCGCATGCTGGGCAGGCTCATCGAAGAGAGCGGCGAAGAGCAGGCGCTTGCGCTGCAGCAGGAGGAGATGCGCATCACGCTTATCCGTGCCGACGGCACCGTGGCCTATGACAGCGTGGCGGATGCGCAGAGCATGGAAAACCATGCAAAGCGCCCTGAAATCATGGAGGCCTTTGAAACCGGGGAGGGCAGCGACATCCGCGATTCCCGCACGCTGCAAAGCAGCACGTTTTATTACGCGCTCCGCCTGCGTGACGGCGATGTGCTCAGGCTGGCGCAGGAAGCTTCGAGCATTTGGAGTGTCTACATGAAGGCGGCGCCGCTCATCGTGCTGCTGCTGCTGATCCTGGTGGGGCTTTGCGCGCTGCTGGCCAATGCCCTGATTGTGCACATGATCCGCCCCATTGAGCAGATGACCGCTCACCTTGACAACATGAGCGGCGTGACGCGCTATCCGGAGCTGGAACCGTTTATGAACATGATCCAGAAGCAGCATGAGGAAATCCTGCGCAGCGCAAACATGCGCGTGGAATTCACGGCCAATGTCTCCCATGAGCTCAAGACACCGCTGACATCGATTTCCGGTTATGCGGAGCTGATTGAAAACGGCATGGCGGAGGGGGAGCAGGCCAAGGCTTTTGCGGGCGAGATCCATAAAAGCGCCAACCGTCTTCTGACGCTGATCAACGACATCATCCGTCTTTCTCAGATGGATGGGCCGATGCCGGAACTGGTTTTTGAGCCGGTGGATCTTGCGCCGATCGCGGCGGCGACGCTGGACCAGCTCAAGCTCAATGCACAGCAGATGGGCGTGACCCTGGAGCTGGATGCCAAAAGCGCCGTCGTCAGCGCGGACAGGCAGATGATGGAGGAGCTTCTCTATAATCTTTGCGACAATGCAATCCGCTACAATGTGCGGGGGGGAAGCGTGCGCGTGGAAGTGCGGCCTGTGCGGGACAAGGTGATCGTCTGCGTGCAGGACACGGGAATCGGAATTTCCCGCGAAAACCAGGAGCACGTGTTTGAACGGTTCTATCGTGTGGACAAGAGCCGTTCCAAGGCGACGGGCGGCACGGGCCTGGGCCTGGCCATTGTCAAACACATCGCGGCCAAGCATCACGCCAGAATTTCACTCAAAAGCGAGTTGGGCAGAGGAACGAGGATTGATGTGACGTTTGAACGGCTGCCAAGAGGATGAAAGGGGGGATATCCATGCTTACGTTTCAGGATATCAAAAACAATGCGGAGATCCGCACCTATATCGAAAAGGGAAATGAAAATCTGGGCGTGCTGGGCTACACCAAGCACTCCGTCGGCCATGCGATGAAGGTATCCAACACGGCGGCCGATATTCTGCTTGCGCTGGGATATGCCGAGCGGGATGTGGAGCTGGCGCGCATTGCCGGATACATGCATGATATGGGCAACTGCGTCAACCGCACGGATCATGCCCATACGGGCGCCATCATGGCGATGACCATCCTGCGGGATCTGGGCATGGAGCCGGCGGAGATTGCAACCGTGATCGCTGCCATCGGCAATCACGATGAGAAGACCGGCACGGCGGTGGATGCCGTGTCGGCTGCGCTGATCCTGGCGGACAAGACGGATGTGCGCCGAAACCGCGTGCGCGGACGTGACCGGACAAAGTTTGATATTCATGACCGGGTGAACTTTGCGGCCATCAGCTCGGTGCTGCATATGGACAGGGAGAAGCGCCAGATCACCCTGGATATCCAGCTGGATGACGAAATCTGCTCGGTGCTGGATTATTTTGAAATCTTTCTGGAGCGGATGCTCATGTGCCGCAGGGCCGCCGAGATGCTGGGCTGCAGCTTCAAGCTCAAGGCCAACGGAGGAAAGGTGCTTTAAGCGCAGGGCAGGGGGCCCCTGCGCTTTTTAGAAACCCTATTAAAGAAAATAGCCCGGTCGATTGACAAAACCGGCAAGGGAGAGTATAATCCTACCATATAACAGTATGCCCGAAGGGGATTCCCTTCGGGCGGCTTGTTTGCCCCCGCGGATGCTGCGGGGCAAGATGAAAAGGAGAGATCATTGATGACGGATACCAGGCATGTGGTTGTCACCCGCGAAGGCCTTCAGAAGATGAAAGAAGAGCTTGAATACAAAGAGACAACGGAGAAGATGCGCGTGGCCGAGCAGCTCAAGGTAGCCATCTCGTACGGCGATCTGAGCGAAAACGCGGAATACGACGCCGCGAAAAACGATCAGGCCGTGCTTGAGCAGCGCATCAACGAGCTGCGCCAGATGATTGAAAATGCAGTCGTCGTGGACGAGAGCAAGATCAGCACCGACGTCGTGGGCTTTGGCACGCGGGTGACGCTTGTGGATGTGGAAGATCCCGACGAGGAGAAGGAAGTCTACACCATCGTGGGCACGTCGGAGTCTGACCCGGTGAACGGCAAGCTCTCCAACGAATCCCCGGTCGGCGCGGCGCTGATCGGCGCGCATGTGGGCGATGTGGTCGTGGCCCAGACGCCGGGCGGCGCGCGCAGGCTCAAGATCATGGAGATCACCCGCTGATCCTCGGGTCACCGGCCGGATGTCAACCCGGGAGGAAGAGCGCATACCGATCTCCTCTGACCGTTGACAAAACGCTTTTCTCCCCCGAAGGGGGGGAGAAAAGATGCTCTTAAACCTTGGAAAAGCGGCGCTTATGCTGAATGAAAGCGATGCTTATGTCAACAAACTGCGGAGATCGCAAGCCGGTCTCCTTTACCCGAAGAAAAAGTGAGGAATGAAACGTGGCAGAAGAGATGAGGTTCGCCGAGCCGACGTACAGCGAGCAGGAGCAGATCCGCAGGAAAAAGCTCTTTCAATATCAGGCCGAGGGACGCGATCCCTATGCCATCACGCGCTATGACCGCACGCATACTTCCGCGCAGATTCTCAAAGAATTTGATGCGCTGGAGGGGAAGACGGTTTCCATCGCCGGGCGAATGCTCAGCCGCCGCGTGATGGGCAAGGCGTCCTTTGTGCATCTGCTCGACGGCGAGGGCCAGATTCAGGCCTATGTGCGCCGGGACGATGTGGGGGAAGAGGTGTATGCGGACTTCAAGACCATGGACATCGGCGACATCCTGGGCATAGAGGGCACGGTATTCCGCACGAAGACCGGCGAGATTTCCGTGCATGCGGCAAAGCTCGTGCTGCTTACAAAATCCCTGCGGGTGCTGCCGGAAAAATGGAATGGCCTGAAAGATCAGGATATGCGCTACCGGCAGCGCTATGTGGACACCATCGTCAACCCGGAGGTCAAGGATACGTTCATCAAGCGCAGCCAGATCATCCGGGCGCTTCGCGAGTTTTTGGATGGAAAGGGATTCCTTGAGGTGGATACCCCCGTGCTGCAGACCGTGGAAATCGGCGCGAACTCGCGTTCCTTTGTCACGCATCATAACGCGCTGGATATCCCGATGTATCTGCGCATCGAGACAGAGCTCTACTTAAAGCGCCTGATTGTAGGCGGCTTTGAAAAGGTTTACGAGGTCGGACGTATCTTCCGCAACGAGGGCATGGACACACGCCACAACCCGGAGTTTACCACCATTGAGCTGTATCAGGCATACGCCGACTACAGGGACATCATGGATCTGGTCGAGGAGATGTATATCGACGTCACCCGCAAGGTCTGCGGTACGCTGAAGATTCAGTATCAGGGCCGGGAGATCGACATGAGCGGCCCCTGGACGCGCATGACGATGGCAGAGGCCGTCAAGAAATACTCCGGCATGGATTACTACGCATGGCAGAGCGATGAGCAGGCGCGCAGCGAATGTGAGGCGCGGGGAGTGCATGTCGAGAAAAACGCCGTAAAGGGCGAGTGCCTGGAGGCGTGCTTCGATGAATTTGTGGAGGCCAATCTCATTCAGCCGACGTTTATCACCGATTATCCGGTGGCAATTTCTCCACTTTCCAAGCGCAAGAAAGACGAGCCGGATATGACCGAGCGCTTTGAAGCCTATGCCAATGGGTTTGAACTGTGCAACGCCTTTTCAGAGCTTAACGATCCCATCGATCAGCGCGGACGCTTTGAAAGCCAGGCGCTTGCCAAGCGCGCCAAAGGAGAGCATGCGGATATCGACGAGGATTTCCTCTGTGCGCTGGAATATGGCCTGCCGCCCACTGGCGGGCTGGGCTTTGGCGTGGATCGTTTGGTGATGCTGCTGACCAACTCTGCGTCCATCCGGGATGTGCTTCTTTTCCCCACCATGAAACCCTTAAAAGAGGGGAATGTGGGAAACGAGGCAGTCAATCAGGCGCCTGAAACCGCCTTAAAGGATGGCATAGCCGGGCCGGAGAAAATCGACTTTTCTAAGGTGGAAATCGAGCCGCTGTTCAAGGATTTCGTGGATTTTGAAACCTTCAGCAAATCCGATTTCAGGGCAGTTAAGGTGCTTGCCTGCGAAGCCGTGCCAAAGTCCAAGAAGCTTCTGAAGTTTACCTTAGACGATGGA
>DVMG01000026.1 GCA_018715105.1 Candidatus Ventricola intestinavium | reverse complement strand
CAAACGGCGGGAAAAAGAGAAGCGGCCATACCGCAACAGGGCGACGCTGACCGTGTATCTGATTCTGCGCATGCTGGTTATCCTGGTGCTGGTGCGCGCGATCTTCAGGCAGGATTTTGAAAGCGTGTTTTTCTGCGCGCTCACGCTTGTGCTCATGCTGCTGCCCAGCGTGCTGACCCGCAGCCTGAACATTGAGCTGCCCAGCACATTGGAAATCATCATTTTGCTGTTTATCTTTGCGGCGGAGATCCTGGGGGAGCTCAACAGCTTTTATGTGCGTGTGCCAAACTGGGACACTATGCTCCACACGATCAACGGTTTCCTGTGCGCGGCGATCGGCTTTGCGCTGGTGGATATGCTTAACCGGAGCGACCGCTTTTCTTTCAAGCTTTCGCCGGTGTATCTGGCGCTGGTCGCTTTCTGCTTTTCCATGACCGTAGGCGTGCTGTGGGAATTCTTCGAATACACAGGAGATACGTTTTTCGGGTTTGATATGCAGAAGGACACGGTCGTGCATACCATCCGGTCCGTGGAACTGGATGAGACGCGCACCAACCGGGTGATCACCATCCCGGATATCGCGGATGTCATTATCGTCCATTCGGATGGATCGCAGGAAGCCCTGGGGCTGGGCGGCTATCTGGATATCGGAATCAATGACACGATGAAAGATCTGCTTGTGAACTTTGTGGGCGCCGTGATCTTTTCCATCATCGGGTATTTCTACGTCAAAGAAAAGGGAAAGGGGCGCTTTGCGGCGCGCTTCATCCCGCGTGTGCTGGGCAGATGGAACCAGGATGAGAACGCGGACGCACCGTGAGGCGCGGCCGCCCATGCGAAGGGGGAGGGGGGCTTTTGTGTGCCGCGGATTACGACCCATGCCATCGTACTCCGGCGTGCGGATTACAGGGAAAATGACCGCATGCTGACGCTGTTTTCCCCGACGCTGGGCCGTGTGGACGCGCTGTGCCGGGGATGCAGGCGGCAAAAAAGCCCGCTGATGGCGGCCAGCGAGCTTTTCTGCGCGGGGGAATATGTGCTGTATCAGGCGCATGAACGCGCCACCGTGGTTTCCTGCCAGATATCGGATTCCTATTATGCCCTTCGCGAGGATTATGAACGCCTGGCACACGGCATGTATGCCCTGGAGCTGTGCGCGGCGGCGGTTCAGCCGGGCGAGGAAAACGAGCGGCTCTTCCTGCTTTTGCTGCGCACACTGGCGCATCTTTGTTATGGCCAGGCGCAGCCCCGCCGGGTGACGGCCGTCTTTTTGATGGGCATGACCTCCCTGTTGGGTTTCCGGCCCCAGGTGGGGCGCTGCGCGCGCTGCGGCAGGCCGGTTGCCGCGCAGGGAGAGGAGGAGGCGCCCGCAGCCGCATTCAGTCCGCAGGCCGGCGGCGTGCTGTGCGCGGCCTGCGGTGCGGGAGAGCCCTGCCGCCTGCGCGTTAAGGATGTGCGATACCTGCAGGACATCATGCGCCGGGGCCTTGATTCGCTTGACAGCCCGGACGCATGCCCGGACGCGCTGTTTGACGCGCTGCGGGCCCTGGCGGAGGAACGGATGGGGGTGCCCATTCGCTCGGGCAGGCTGCTTCCCTGAGCGGGGCGCCGCGCCGGAACATGCGGGGAGAAGAAATGAAATCCAAAGGGAAGAGGAGGAAGCGGATGGACGAACAGAAGATCGCCCGCCTCAGCAGCTGGGTGCAGGAAGCAAAGCGGCTCGTTTTCTTTGGCGGCGCAGGCGTATCCACCGAAAGCGGGATTCCGGATTTTCGCGGGGTGGACGGGCTGTACAGCCAGCAGTTTGACGACCCGCCGGAGACGATTCTCTCCCATACATTCTACATGCGCCATCCGGAGGTCTTTTTTGATTTTTACCGCAGGCGCATGCTTTATCCCGATGCGGAGCCGAACATCGCCCACCGCCGGCTCGCCCAGTGGGAGCGGGAAGGCAAACTGCTGGCCGTGATCACGCAGAATATCGACGGCCTGCATCAGAAGGCGGGAAGCCGCTGCGTATACGAGCTTCACGGGAGCGTTTACCGCAACACGTGCACCCGCTGCGGGGCGGCCTATACGCTTGAGGCGTTTCTCAAGCTGGGAAACGTGCCGGTTTGCCCGGCATGCGGCGGACGCGTGAAACCCGACGTCGTGCTCTATGAGGAGCCTCTGGATCCCAAGACGGTGGAGGGCGCTGTGGACGCCATACGCCGTGCGGATCTTTTGATCGTCGCCGGCACGTCGCTGACGGTGTATCCGGCCGCGGCATTTCTGGACGAATATCCGGGAAACCGGCTTGTTCTCATCAACAGGACGCCCACGCCTCTGGACGGCCTCGCCGCCCTGACGCTGAATGAAGGGCTTGGAGACGTGTTTGCCCGGCTTTGAATGGGCGTTGCACCCGTTTCCCCGCCAGGAGCATGCGGATTTCGGGCATGTCCGGGCTTGCGCGGGCTCAGCCCTCCTGCTGCGGCTGAAGCGGGCCGTAAAAGTAAGAGGCCGTCGCACCGCCGTCGATCAGAAAATCGGCGCCGGTGATGAAGGCTCCGCGATCGCTCATCAAAAGCTCCGCCACGTTGGCGATTTCATCCGCGGTGCCCGGACGGCCCGCCGGGCACTTGGCGAACATATTCCGGTAAAACCCGCCGCGCGGCCCGTTTAATTCATCGGCGGCCAGAGGCGTGATCACGATTCCAGGGGAAATCGAATTGATTCGGGCCCCCTTTTTTCCCCATTGGACGGCTTCGGCCATCACGCGTTTTTCGTTGCAGCGCTTTGCAAGCTGATACGCATGAAGGGTGTCGCGGATGTTTTGCGGCTGAAGGATGTCAAGCCCAAGCAGCTCTTCGGCGGGAGTTGTGGCGAGAAGCCTGTCCTCCTGCGGGGTAAGCGCGGGCATGCGGTGGCCGGACTGGCTGGAGATGGTCACGCCCACGCCGCCCGGCCGGATGACCGCGCCCACCTCTTCAAGCAGAACGGCCGTGCCGTACAGATCAACGTGGAGAATGGTTTCAACCGGCGCCTGGCTGGGCGAAACACCCGCCGCATTGACGAGCATGGCGATGTCCCCATAGGCTTTGGCCGCGTCGATCAGGGCGCGTATGGAGGAGCGGGAGGAGAGATCCATCTCCACCGCTGCGGTGTCAAAACCGGCGTCGTTCATGATCCGGGCAATGGTCCCGGCGTTTTGCGGGTTTTTGTCGCCAATCACGATTTTTTTGCCATACCCCATCCTGCGGGCGATGGCCATGCCGATCTGACCGGCTCCGACCAGGAGCAGGACTTCTTTTTTCTGTGAATTCATAACGGATTTCCCTCCTTGATATCGGGCGGCTGCTGCGCCGCCTCAGACCGTTGACAAAATGCTTTTCTCCCCCCGAAGGGGGGAAGGAAAGATTCCCGCAATCTTTGGAAAAGCAGCGCCTATCCCGCATGAAAGCAAATGAAAGCGATGCTTATGTCAACAAACCGGGGCGGCTGCTGCGCCGCCTGTCTTTTATTTTAATCAAAGAGAGAAAAACAGCAATTCCAAATTCGAATGATGCGCATAAGCAAAACGAATGCGAACATCCGGCCGGAATGCGGGGCACGGGCATGGACGGCGCTACGGCTGATTGAACAGGGCGCACAGCAGATCCGCAAAGGCCTCGATGCGGCTGTTGGTGCGCTTTTTCAGCCAGAATGCGCAGAGATTGCGCATGAGCGGCCTGTCCTCCCGAAAAATAGGCAGGCGGCGGATGAAGCCGTCGTCCGGCGGCGGCGCGCCGATGCTTTCAAGGGGAAGAAATCCCCGGTTTCCCGCGACCATCAGGCGGCCCTCTTCCAGCGTTCGGGCGAAGAGGAAGCTGCCGGAAAAGCCGAGTGTGTTTTCGTAATACGCCTGCTCTTCACTTTGCTGTTCTTTGGAAGAGATCAGGATACAGGGCAGGGACTTCCTTAAATCCTCCAGGCGGACATACTCTCCGCCGCTCAGGCCGCTATGCACGGACAGCTCCGCGCAGCAGGCGCATGCGCGCAGCGAAACGTTGACAAATTGATCGGAAAACGCCCTGCGCTGATCGCTGAGGATGATGTCCACGTCCCCGGCGCGCAGAAGGTCATACAGCTCTTCGTGTGTGCCGTTGAGAATGCCGATGGGAACATCCGGATAGCGGGAGGCAAACTCGGCGATGGCCTGCCGCAGCTCACGCCCGCTGTAGTTTGGAAGAGAACCGATCTGAAGACGAACCGCTTCGCCGCCGGCAAGAAGGCGGGTTTCTCTGCAAAGGGTCTGCGCATCCAGAAGCAGCGCTCTCCCACGGCGGTAGAAGTACTCGCCTGCGGCGGTCAGGGTAAAGCGGCGGTTTTCACGGTGAATCAGTATCGCGCCGATCTCCCTTTCAAGCGCCTGAATCTGCTGGGAGATGGCGGATTGAGAGATGTAGCACTGCTCGGCCGCCTGCGTAAAACTGCCGCATTCAACAACCGAGACAAAATATTGAATTTGCCTGAGCAGCAAGCGAATTCCCCCTTTTGGATGGGCCCGGCGTGCGGAAAAAAATCAGGAGAGACCCATGCCGTCTCTCCCTCATGCGATGTTCACTTCAGGAAATCGCCGATCGCCTGCGCGTCGCGCAGCCCCTTTTGATACAGGATTTCGAGTTTTTCCCGGCTCTTGCTCAGCGTGGAGAGCCCGCAGATATCATCCGGCGCGACGATCAGCAGCTTTCCCAGCTGGGCATACGTTTTGGCGATTTCAAGGCTGTCGTTATACGTGCGGTAGCGTTCGAGCAGGCGTTCGGCTGCGCGGGGATAGGACCTTGCCAGCATGCGGGCGGGCAGCACGTCTTTTTTCTGCTCGCGCAGCTGGTGAACCGGGCGGGTGAGAATGAGCACCACCCGGTCACATCCATCCTCGAACGCTTTGAGCACGGGGATGGGATCGACGATCCCGCCGTCAAGCCCCTTGATCCCCTCCAGCTCGTAGGGCATGCAGAAAATGGGCAGGGCGCAGGAAGCCTTCAGCACGTCATAATGATCCTGCCTGATATGGGATTTGTCAAAATACACGGCTTCGCCCGTCTCCGCGTTGCAGCAAACCACGACAAACGCCGCCGGATTGCGTTCAAACGCCGGATAATCAAGGGGATACTCGCCATCGTGGTTGGACAGCGTGCTGTACGCATAGTCAAGATCGACATAGCTGCGGCGGGAAAGAAAGTTTTCCATGCTCGCGTATGCCTTCCTGAAGATATACTCCGTATAGAAGCGGTAATTGCGCCCGCGCTGTCCCGCCAGATAGGAAATCAGGTTTGCACTGCCGGCCGAAACGCCGATGCCATAATCAAAGAAAATGCCGTTGTCAAGGCACCAGTCCAGCACGCCGGCGCCGTAGATGTCGCGAAAACCACCGCCAACGTCAATGATTCCCGTCTTCATGCTGCTTTTCACCTTCATGCACAGGATTAGAGTTTGCCCATTATTATAAGGCTTTTTTTGACGGATGTCAAAGGCGGGAAACTGACAAGGAGCGTCCGAATGCGCAG
>DVMG01000189.1 GCA_018715105.1 Candidatus Ventricola intestinavium | reverse complement strand
TCAGCGCATGCATGTAATCCTCGTAGGTGCCGCCAAATTGCTCCACAAGCCGGTGCGCCGCCTCCTCATAGCTCATTGTACCGCGGTCAAAGCTCGGCCAGTAGGGTCCCTGGTAGACACGCTCGAGCATTTCCCTCTGCTTGCGTTCCTCCCCGGGAAAAAGGATCTCCAGAAAATGATCCGGCGCATAGCGGATGAGAATGTTGCCGATGTCAAAGACCACGGCGTCCACCTTGTGCCAGGGCATGGTTTCATATTCAAGATCAAAGCGAATTCCTTCGTTCATCCTGTTCATTCGTTTTGCTATCCTCCTGTGCAACGGATCCTCCCGCAGGATCCGGGTTTGTCAAAAGTCTGCGGCCGCGCGGCGCACAAAGGGGCTCCCGGCCGGGCCGGAAGTCCCCTTGGCATCCCGTTTTACTGAAGCAGCGCCCTGCATGCCTCCACAAGCGCCGCGTTGGCCGATGCGGATGCGGCGGCATCCTTTGCGTTTGTGTTGACGTAGAGCTTGATCTTCGGCTCCGTGCCCGAGGGACGGATGCAGACCCACTCGCCGTTTTCCAGTTCAAAGTAAAGCACATCGCTCTTGGGCAGCCCGGCGGGCTGCGTATTGCCCTGCGCATCCGTGCGCGTGCCGGCGAGGTAATCGCGCACGGCGAGCACCTTCCTGCCGGCCAGCGCGGTGGGCGGCGTTTCACGCAGATTTTTCATAATCTGCTTCATCTTGGCCACTCCATCCTTGCCCGGCAGGGTGACGGAGACCACCTTTTCGACATAATAACCGTATTTCTGATAGATCTCCTGCAGGATATCGTAAAGCGTCTTCCCCTGCGTCTTGGCCCATGCCGCCGCTTCCGCGATGAGCAAAGATGCGTTGACGCCGTCCTTGTCGCGCACAAATGTGGAAGACAAAAAGCCGTAGCTTTCCTCAAATCCGAAGACAAACGTGTGATCTCCCCGGTCGCAGAACTGCTGGATTTTCTCGGCGATCCACTTGAATCCCGTCAGCGTATCGAAGCACACAAGGCCAAAGCTCTCGGCAATCCTGCGGGCCAGTTCCGTGGAGACCACGGACTTGACCACCGCGCCGTCCGCCGGGAGCGTGCCCAGCGCCCTGCGGCTCATCAGGATGTAATACAGCAGCACGCAGCCGATCTGGTTGCCCGTCATGAGGTAATATTCGCCCTTGTCGTCCTTGACGGCAATGCCCACGCGGTCACAGTCCGGATCCGTGCCGAAAATGCAGTCCGCCCCCACCTCGTCGGCCAGCTTCATGGCCATGGCAAAGGCCGCCGGATCTTCCGGATTGGGCACCTTGATGGTGGAAAAGTTGGGATCCGGCAGTTCCTGCTCCTTCACCACATACACATTCTCAATCCCGATCTCCCGGAGAATGCGGCGCACCGGCTTGTTTCCGGAGCCGTGCAGCGGCGTGTAAACGATCTTGAGCTGCTTGCCGGCCGTGCGCATCAATTCGGGCTGCACAGAAAGCGTCTTGACATCGGCAATGTAATCGTCATCCACCTGCGCATGGCCGATGATTTTCAGCAGCCCCGCTTCTCTGGCCGCCTGCTCGTCCATCTCCACCGCATCCTGATAGCGGTTGGCGCGGATGCAGGCAAGCACCTGGTCGGCATATTCGGGCGGCATCTGCGCGCCGTCTTCCCAATAGACCTTATAGCCGTTATACTGCGGCGGATTGTGGCTGGCGGTGATGACGATACCCGCAATGGCATGCAGATGGCGCACCGCGTAGGAGAGCACCGGCACCGGACGCAGCTCATCAAAGAGATATACCTGAATCCCCTCATGGCAGAGTACCAGCGCGGAGGCCTTGGCAAACTCCGGGCTCATGCGCCGGGAATCATAGGCGATCACCACGCCGCGGCGGCGGTATTCCGGGTTCTGGCTGTTGATGTAGTCGGCAAAACCCTTTGTGGCCCGGCGCACGTTATACAGGTTCATGCGGTTTGTGCCCGCCCCCAGCACGCCGCGCATTCCTGCCGTGCCAAAGGAAAGCTCGGTATAGAAGCGATCCTCGATTTCCTTCTCGTTGCCCTCAAGCGCTCTGAGCTCCGCAACCGTCGCCTCGTCATCGGCAAAGTCACGCAGCCAGGCTTCATATTGCTCGCGATACGTCATCCTTCTATCCTCCATTGATGCAATCTCTTTGAAAAAATTTCCTGCATCCATTATAATGCAAACCGCACTATTTTGGAAGAGGAGTTTTGCCGTTTTTTCCTTTTTCCGTCCGGCCCTTCTTGCCCGCCGTGCCTGGATGCATTATAATGGGAAAAAACATCCGACAGGGAGGACGGATCATGCAGACCACATGGGATTTAACGGTGCTCTACCCGGGCCTTGATTCCCCGGCCTTCGCCGCCGACATGGAGCGCCTTTCCGGCATGCTGAGCGATCTGAAACAGGCGTTTGACGCCTTCGCCGCTCCGGATGGGCCGGCCCTTCCCGCGCTTGTCAGGCAATATGAAGAGGCCGGCGAGCTGCTTGAGCGCCTGCTTCTGATGGCGGAGCTCACGCTCTCGTGCAATGCGCAGGATGCCAAGGCCGACGCCGCGCTCTCCCGCCTCCTGCGGGAGAACACGCGATACAGGCAGGTCTATCACGCGCTGTGCCGCCTTCTGGCCTCTCTGGATTTTCTTGAGGAGCGCATCGAGGCCGAGGAGGCTCTGCGGGCGCGGGCCTTCGCCCTGCGCGAGGCGGCGCAGCGCGCATCTCACCTGCTTCCCCCCGCGCTGGAAGAGCCCGTGCTACGCATGCAGCTGTCCGGCGGCGAAGCGCTTTCCCAACTTCGCGAAAAGCTGGAGGCAACCCTCACGGCCGACTATCGCGGCGAAACGCTCCCCCTTTCCGCCGTGCGCGCGCTTGCCTATGACGCGGATGCGTCCGTCCGCCGGGATGCTTACCAGGCCGAGCTGGCGGCCTATCAAAAGGTGGAACTGCCCATGAGCACCTGCCTGAACAGCATTAAGGCCGAGGGGCAGACGATGGCCCGTCTGCGGGGATATGACGGCATCCTGTCCATGACGCTTCACGAATCGCGCGTGGATCCCCGTGCGCTGGATGCCATGCTCACCGCCCTGCGGGAAGCCCTGCCCGGCCTGCGCCGCTATTTCCGGGCCAAAGCGCGCCTGCTTGGCCACACCGGCGGCCTGCCGTTTTACGATCTCTTTGCGCCCGTCGGCAAAGACGCCCGTACTTATACCATCGAACAGGCGCGCGATCTGCTACTTGAGGTCTTCGGCCGTTTCTCCCCGGAGATGGCGGAGATGATGAAGACGGCGTTTGACGAGGGCTGGATCGATGTCTATCCCCGGCCGGGCAAGCGGGGCGGCGCCTTCTGCTGTGGCTGCCACGCGCTGAATATCAGCCGCATCCTGACCAACTTTGCCGGCAGCCTGTCCGATGTGAGCACCCTGGCCCATGAGCTGGGGCATGCCTTCCACGACCGCATGCTCGCCGGGATGCCGCGCATGATGATCGATGTGCCGATGCCCCTGGCGGAAACCGCCTCCACGTTTAACGAGACGCTTTTAAGCGCCGCTCTGCGGGCGCAGGCGGATCCCTCGCAGGCGCTGACCCTTCTTGACGCACAGCTGATGGAAACCACCCAGACCCTCGTGGATATCTATTCCCGCTTTCTCTTTGAGCAGCGTGTCGTTGCCGCCCAGGAAGATCATGCGCTGAGCGTTGAGGAGCTCAAGCAGACCATGCTCTGGGCGCAGGAACAGGCGTATGGCGACGGGCTGGATCCCCGGCTGCGTCACCCATACATGTGGGTGTGCAAGAGCCATTACTATGCCACGGACATGCACTTTTACAATTTCCCGTATGCGTTTGGCTGTCTGTTTGCACGGGGGCTGTATGCGCGCTATGAAAGGGAAGGCGAGGCCTTTGTTCCTTCTTATTGCCGCCTGCTTTC
>DVMG01000188.1 GCA_018715105.1 Candidatus Ventricola intestinavium | reverse complement strand
TGATCTCCATCACAGATGGACAGATTTATCTGGAAAGCGAGCTGTTCCATGCAGGCGTGCGGCCGGCGGTGAACGTGGGCCTGTCCGTATCCCGCGTGGGCCGGGCGGCTCAGCACGACGCCATGAAAAAGGTTTCCGGAAGCCTGCGCCTGGAAGTCGCGCAGTACCGCGACATGGCGGTCTTTGCGCAGTTCGGCGCGGATGTAGACGCGGCGACCCGCAAACTGCTGGATCGCGGCGACCGCATGACGGAGCTGCTCAAGCAGCCCAAAGAGGATATTCTCAGCCTTTCCGGGCAGACGGCGCTGCTGCTGGCATTTCATATGGATGTGTTTTCCAAGGTGCCTGTCAAGTCCGTTCCCGCTTTTAAGGGCGCTCTGCTGCGCCATCTTCATGAGAACCATGAGATGCTGATGAAGGCCATCGACAGCACCCACGCTCTGGAGGAAAAAACGGAGAAGGCCCTGCGCAGGGCGATTTCCGCATTTGCCGACAGCTGGGAGGGGTAATCGATGCAGAGTGTAAGCGAAATCCGGCATCACATCAATGCGGTTGATCAGACCCGAAAGATCACCAATGCCATGCAGATGGTCTCCTCGGCGCGGATGAAAAAGTTTTCCGTCCACATTCCCTACAATCAGCTCTATTTTTCACGCCTTCAATCGACCATGAAGGAAATCCTGGAGCTGTCACAGAATGTGGAGCATCCCTATCTTCAGACCCATCGCGGCCACCGGCGCACCTATATTGTGATCGCCGGTGATAAGGAGATGGCCGGAAGCTATAATCTGAACATCCTGAACATGGCCTATGCGTGCATCAAGGACTGCCCGCAGAGGCATGTGGTGACCGTAGGCATGATCGCCACGCAGTTTTTCCGCAGGCATGGGATCGAACCGGATTTAATCGTGCCCGGCGTGGCCCAAAACCCTTCGCTTTACAACGCCACACAGCTGGCTTATCCGGTGATGGATCTGTTTGACCAGAACCAGACGGATGAGATCTACGTGTTTTTCACCCTGTTTTCCGGTGAAAACGGCCGGCCGGTCAATCAGCCGCGCAAGAGCCGGCTGCTCCCCATCCGCCTGACGGACTTTAAAAACGTGCCGTCCGAAGAGAAGCCGCGGGATGTGATTTACAACCCCTCGCCGCAGGAGGTGTTTGATCAGCTGGTTCCGCAGTTTATCATCTCGCGCATCTTTGACGCGCTTGTGCAGTCCTATGCGGCGGAGCACTATGCCCGGATGAACGCCATGCAGAGCGCGACCAAAAACGCAGACGAGCTGCTTAAGCAGCTGAATCTGGATCTGAATATGGCCAGGCAGTCTCAGATCACCAATGAAATCGCCGAAATCAGCAGCAGCAGCGCTGCCATCCAGACTGCCGAAACCGAGACCAAGGAGGAGCCGCCTATGGAAAGCAAGATCAAGGAACCCCTTATTTCTAAAATCAGCGGCCCTGTTCTGACCGTACAGTATCCCGAAAGCGAGGAATTCCACCTGCATGACCTGCTTGTCACGGAGACGGGCGTGCACCTGGAAGTGGCCTCTCACAGCGCGCCCGGCGAGTGCCGGTGCATCGCGATGGAATCCACATACGGCCTGAGCTGCGGGATGAAGGTGACAAACACCCATTCCTGCATTCAGGTGCCGGTGGGCACCCAAACGCTGGGGCGCGTGGTGGATGTGCTGGGCAATCCCATTGACAACGGCCCGGCCATGACGGGTGAACGCTGGGGCATTTACCGCCCGGCGCCGGCCTTTGACGACCTGAGCGCAAAGACGGAGTTCTTTGAGACGGGTATCAAGGTCATCGACCTGCTGACGCCTTATGCCAAGGGCGGCAAAATCGGCCTGTTTGGCGGCGCCGGCGTGGGCAAAACTGTGCTGATCATGGAGTTGATCTATAACATCGCCAAGCAGCACGGAGGTTACTCGGTGTTCACCGGCGTGGGTGAAAGAAGCCGCGAGGGCAACGACCTGATTCACGACATGCGCTCTTCGGGAGCGATCAGCAAGACGGCCATGGCCTTTGGCCAGATGAACGAGCCGCCGGGATCCCGCATGCGCGTGGCGATGACGGGCCTGACCATGGCCGAGTATTTCCGGGACAAGATGAACCAGGATGTGCTGCTGTTTATCGACAACATTTTCCGCTATGTGCAGGCGGGCAACGAGGTTTCCGCCATGCTGGGGCGCATGCCCTCGGCCGTGGGCTACCAGCCCACGCTGGCGGAGGAGCTGGGCGAGCTGGAAGAGCGCATCACATCCACCCGCAACGGATCCATCACGTCGGTGCAGGCGATTTACGTGCCGGCCGATGACCTGACCGATCCGGCGCCGGCCACGATCTTCTCTCACCTGGACGCGACGACCGTGCTTTCCCGCAGCATCGCTGAAATGGGCATTTATCCCGCGGTCAGCCCGCTTGAATCCAACTCCCGAATCCTTGACCCCGCAATCGTAGGGCGGGAGCACTATGAAGTGGCCCGAAGGGTTCAGGAGTGCCTGCAGCGGTATAACGAGCTCAAGGACATCATCGCCATTCTGGGCATGGATGAGCTCAGCGAGGAAGACAGGAAGATTGTCTACCGCGCACGCAAGGTGCAGCAGTTCCTCTCCCAGCCCATGAACGTGGCAGAGGCCTTCACCGGTCAGCCGGGCCGGTTCGTGCCGCTCAAGGATACCATCCGCAGCTTCAAGACCATTGTGGACGGCGATGTGGACGATCTGCCGGAGTCCGCGTTCTCCATGGTGGGTGACATCGACGAGGCCATTGAAAAGGCCAGGAAGATGACGAAGAATGGCTGACAACACATTTTTCTTTGAGGTTCTGACCCCGGAACACAGCTTTTTTTCCGGGGAAATCGAGGCCCTGACGTTCATGGCGAAGGATGGGGAGTGGACCATTCTGAAAAATCACGCGCCCATGATCGTGGTTCTTCAGCCGGGCGTGGTTAAAATCAAGCAGGATGGGCAGTGGCGTGAGGCCATCAGCTCGGAAGGATACATGGAGGTTACCTCGCACGGCGTGGTGCTCTTTGCCCGTACGTGCGAGCGGCCTGAGGATGTGGACCGCAACCGGGCCGAACGGGCGCGCCTTGAGGCACAGGAAGCGCTGCGTCAGAGCCACAGCCAGGCGGAGTTCCGCGCCAATCAGGCGCGGCTTGCCAGAGCGATGGCGCGCTTGCGCAACACCCGCAATTACACCAACATTTAACAGCGCCTCTGCGTGCCGCGGCAGCGGCCGAAAGGCGGGGCCAAACAGCTGCACAGCAACGACGCGCTGTGCCTCTCTGAGAGGGGCATGGCGCATCGTTTGATCTCCCCCAATGCACAGATCGTTGACAAAACGCTTTTTTCCCCGAAGGGGAGAAAGGATTCTTCCAATCCTTGGAAGAGCAGCGCCTATCAAAGCGATGTTGATGTCAACAAACGGAAATGAACTTCCAAAAATGAAAAATGAACCTGCACCGACTGAGCCGGTGCAGGTTCATTTTTTGGAAAAAGAATCAACGGATTCTCTCTTCCTGCGCAGGAAGGGCTGCAGGAGCGGCGTTGGCGCGCTGCCCGGGCGTCACAGATAACGGCAGGCCAAAACGAGGAAGGCCGCCGCCGTCCACGTGTGCGCGGGATCGCGCAGCCCCTTGCCCGTGGTTGCCTGGAAGTTTTCTGCAAAACCGTTTTTCAGGATGCAGCGGCAGAAACGAGCGGCCAGATCCCGGGAGAAGGCGGTATCTCCACCATCCGCAATGCCCTGAATCAGCAGCATCATCACAGACGGCCACACGGGCCCGCGCCAGTAACTGTCCTCCTCATAAAACGGGGATTTCAGGCTTTCGCTGGCCAGACCGACCGGGGTCAAAAAGCGTCCCGGCTCTTTGAGTTCCTGCGTCAGATGAGCGAAAATTTCGGGCGGGAGATAACGCCCCAGAACCAGGGGCATGAACGGGTACAGCGAATCGCCGCCGGTGAATTCCCGGTGCGTGCCGGATTGATAAACGTGGAAAGCCTTTCCGTCATAGCTGTGTGAAAGCAGCCTGCGCAGCAGCTCGCTGGCCTCGGCGCGCCAATCCCGCTCAGAGCGGCCAAGACGGACGGCCATCTGCTCGAGGGCGTACAGCTGCAGGATGATGTAGGCGCACAGGTCAGGCCCCTCCACAGGAGGGCCGACACGGAAAGGCGTGCAGTTGTCCCAGCCGCAGTCATTGCCGTGGTTATACTGCGGAATTCCGTCATGGTCACTGTCCATATAGGCGAGCCAGTAATCGGTCTGGCGCTGCATCTTTTCGTAAGCTTCCGCCAATTCGGCGGGAGTAAAGGCGTCCATCATGCCGTGAAGGGCGGCGATGCCGTGTATCGGCGGCTTGGTGAAGTTCCACATCACTTCCGCGGGGTTGATGTAATCGGGCAGCAGGCCTTCCGGGGTTTGATGATCCAGAGAGGCGAAAAACTGCTCTTTGGCCAGGATGGGATCGCCAAGCAAAAGCGCCATGCTGTTGATCACGCTGTCCCACGTCCAGACGTTGGGCATCCAGTTCTTGCTCATGAGCACGGCACGGCGGGTGAGATGGCCGCGCGGCTCCACGATACAGCTGAAGAGCGTGTATAGGGCCTCCTCACGGGCGGCCTGAAAGGGCTCCGGCAGGGAAGGAAACGGAGCGGCAAACCGGTCAAAGGCGGCCGCAAGACGGGAGGCACAGGCGTCAAAATCCGGCCGGCCTGCTTCACAGGCAGGCGCGACGGCCTCAAAATCCTCCAGGGTGAACAGGGCCCGGCCGGACGCATCATCGGCAAGCACATCCAGCGTCATGGAGGTGCAGCCCGCTTCGCCATAGGGCGCGGTGAGCACGCCCTCTCCCTCCCACACGGTGATGAGAAACTGGATCCGGGAAGCAGAGCTGTTGAAAAGAAAGCGGCGACTGTCGAGCCTGGCGGCGTACTCATACATCACGGGCGCCATTTGAAGCCGGACGCTGCATCCGGCAGACTCCGCCTGCAGGCGGTGGACGCCGTCAAACGTCATGCGCAGGCGGCCGGACTCTCCTGCCAGCGTGAATGCGCCCGGGGTGGCCGAGGGAAGGGCGGCTATCTCGCCCTCCTCACGCCGCAGCGTGAATTTCAGGCATGAACGGCGGCCTGCTCCATAGAGCTGGCGAAGATACACGCCCTCCCCCAGGCTGGCGGTCTCCTCGGGGTAACGCCCACGGTCAAGGAGGCCCAAAGCGAGGTAGGAGCCCGGCGCACTGAACATGCATGAATCAAGTGGAATCGTCATCCGTCATCCCTCCGATCTGTGCGCGGGGCGCGAAAACGTGCGCGTTTCGCCCGGCGCGAGATGAATCTGCTCGCAGGATGTTCCCTGCCAGATCAGGGACGGGTCAAAATCGACCGACAGAGAGTTGTCCGCGGACAGATTGGTGAGCGTGACCGCCCCTTCCTCGCAGCGGCAGGCGATGCCCCATGCCTCCAGACGGAAGCGGCAGTCCCGGTCGCAGAGCGGTTTCAAACCCATATCCGCCGTGAGAGAGGGACGAACCCCAAGCAGCTCCCGGATGACCACCCACCAGTACACATTGGGGTATTCATAATATCGGGAAGCGCCATGCCAGTTTTTGTCATCGATATAGTAAA
>DVMG01000187.1 GCA_018715105.1 Candidatus Ventricola intestinavium | reverse complement strand
AGGCATATGCGTTACAATAAAGGCAAGGATGCCGAATGAGGGCACCTCCGCCTCTGCGGAGCCTTCATCCGGCAAGGCACAGAAAGAGAGTGAATGCAGATGAAAAAAGCGCAGATGCACGCGGGTTTTATGCGTCATCCCATGAAAATCACACCCGGCCTTCTTTCGGAGTGGATGATGAACCAGGTGTATGTGCCGTTTTCCATGGTCGTCTCGCTCGATGGAAGGGCGGAGGTTCTGACGGTTTGTCAGGTGGATACCGAGATGGGCGAGCTTTCCATCCGCCTGGCGCCGGATGCGGAGGAAATCTGGCTCCTGACCAATCACCCGGATGGATACACGGGCCTGTATGAAGGAGACAGGAAAAACCTGCGCCGGATCCTTCGCATGGCCGGGCCCGCGAAGCTGATTGTGTTTGTGGCGGGGGAAGAGATCGGATGCATGCAGGTATGGGAGAGCGAATAACGGACCGGGGGTGGAAATGCGCGCGCTATCATGGTATAATCGACAGAGCAAACAGGAAAGGCGGGAAGGACCCTTTGAAATACAGGACAGCACGCCCGGCCCTGCTGATGCTCTTTGCGGGTTTGATTCTGGCGCTGGGGATGATGGCCGCCGGGGCCCTGCGGGCAAGGATGCTTCTGCGCACCGCGCTTGACGGCAGGCGAATCCGCGCACAGGAGGAATCGGGCATCACGCGTTTTGACCTTCTGGCGGAAACCGTTCAAAGCCAGACGCGGCCGCGCATGGGCGGCTGGCTGAGCATCGTCCCGATGGAGACGGTGACGCTCACCGTGCCGCGCGGACGGCTCAGCGCCCGGATGTATGGCGCCGTGAGCGCACAGGAGGACGCGCCGTGGGCGCTTGTCTTCCATGGCGGCCTTGGCACGGACAGCCTGCAGGTGCAGGATATCGCCTGCGAGCTCTCGTTGGCGGGATACCGCGTGCTCACGCCGGATCTTTATGCGCATGGTGAAAGCGAGGGGCAGATTTCTTCCCTTGGCGGCGCGGAAGCGGAGGATGTGCGCGCGTGGGTGCAGTGGATCATGGGAGAAGATGAAGAGGCGCGGATTGTGCTCATGGGGCAGGATGAGGGCGCGCTGGCCGTGCTCACGGCGGTCAGCGCCGGCCTGCCTGACGCGGTGCGGGCGGCTGCGACGGACAGCGCCTATACCGATGTCGCGCAGCGCGCCCGAACAATGCTGACGGAGACGGGCCTGCCCGCTGAAGGGCTGGATATGCTGCTGCTTGGCGCGGCCTATCGTCTGGCAAACGGGCTGCCCATGCCGGAAGAAATGCCC
Organism: Candidatus Ventricola intestinavium; assembly: GCA_018715105.1. Taxonomy (GTDB): domain Bacteria; phylum Bacillota; class Clostridia; order Christensenellales; family Aristaeellaceae; genus Ventricola; species Ventricola intestinavium. The sequence goes on along the minus strand of DVMG01000187.1, from coordinate 3,914 downwards.
GGCTCCATCGGCGCGGCAGCGATCCCTCTGCTGCTTTTGCACGGCACAGGGGATCAGGATGTGCCCGCATGGCACAGCGAGGATATCGTGTTGGCAGCGGGGAAAAATGCGCAGCTGTACTATGTGGAGGGAGCGGCGCACGGCATGGCCCGCTATGTGGATCCGCAGGGATATTATGACACGCTGATCGGTTTTTTTGACCGCGCCACGGGGAAAACGCCGCAGCCGGAGGATGAACCGGTGGAAGGCGGCGGAACGGAAGCAAAAGCGCAGACAAAAGCGGGAGCAGAAGAAGGAGGAAAGCCGGCATGACACAGCAGGAAATCGATACCCTGCGCGCACAGCTGGACGAGATCGAAGAGGAATCACGCAAAAGGCTCTACCGGCAGATGGATCTTCTGGCATCCGACGTGAAGATGGACGACGCGCAGCGCGAGGCCTTTTACGGAAAGATCCGCGAGGAGCTTTCCTACATGCGGCAGACGCGCGAGATCCTCAAGGAAAAGCTGCAGCTGACCAATGCTGCCATCGATGAAGTGGAGACGCGCCTGACGGAGAGGGAGAAGCGGGAGAAAAAACGCCTGCGCCTCCTGCCTGCTGCGCCCACCAACGCGCAGATCGATTACCGGGAACGCAAGAGCCGCCACTTTGCGCAGGGGATGACGTTTTACAAGCTCTTCTGGGTGTTTTTCATCGGCTGCTTTCTGGGTGTCGTGCTGGAGACGCTTTACTGCATGGTGCAGCGCGGCCATTATGAAAGCCGTGTGGGCCTGATCTATGGCCCGTTTAACCTGGTATACGGCATCGGTGCGCTGGCGCTGAGCCTGGCGCTTTACCGTTTCCGCAATCGCGGGCGCGTTTTTTCCTTTGTGGGCGGGTTTATCGTCGGCACGGTCATCGAGTATGCGTGCTCATGGTTTCAGGAGGCGGTGTTTGGCTCGACATCGTGGGATTACAGCAACATGCCCTATAACATCCATGGCCGCGTATGTCTGCTGTATTCGCTTTTCTGGGGCATTTTGGGCATCCTGTGGATCAAGGACATTTATCCGCGCATGGCCCAGTGGATTCTCAAGATTCCCAACCGTGTGGGTAAAACGCTGACATGGATGCTGCTTGTGTTCATGGTGTTTAACACGGCCATGACCGGGCTGACTGCTCTGCGCTGGACGGCCCGGCGCCATGGTGTGCCCGCGCAAAACGCGCTGGACGCGTACATAGATGCACATTATCCGGACGAACGCATGCAGAAGATCTTTGCCAACGCCGAATTCACGGAGGACCGGGAGGCCAGGGAACATGCGCAGGCGGCCCAGGAAAATGGAGCATGACGCCGCAAAGGGAAGGACGCTGATAAAAGCATTCTCTCCCCTCCAGGGGGAGAGAATGACGTCCTGATGGGGAAGCTCCTGATTGAAAAGATTCTGTATTGAAAAGACTCTGTTTTGGCTGAACAGAGAAAAAATTGCTGAACAGGAAAAAATCTTTGGAGAGGGAAGGGGTTGGCCGGCAGGCCGAATCCCGCGCGCGGAGGAAGAGCGCCGTCAATCCCCACGGTGAAGCGGGAATGTGAATGTGAAAACCGTGCCCTCTCCCACGCGGCTGTCCACCTCCGTCTTGATGCCGTGGCGGCGCGCGATTTCGCCGGCGATGGCCAGCCCCAGCCCGGTTCCCTCCTGAGAAACATCGTGTGTGCGGTGAAAACGGTCAAAGATATGGGGAATTTCTTCGGGGGCGATGCCGGGCCCTTCGTCCGCCACGACGATGACGGGCGTATCCTCCTGCATGGACAGTCGGACCACACGCCCCGGCGGTGTGAACTTGACTGCATTGTCGATGACGGTCAAAAGCATCTGCCTCAGGCGCGCGTAGTCGCCGCGCACGGTGAAGCTGGAGCGCGGTTCCCCGCAGGCCAGATGGACGCCCTTCTGCCGGCACAGTGTGCCGGCGCTCATGGCCGCATCACCCAGCAGCTCACGCAGATCTACATCCGCCATATCCAGAGAAAATCCGGGGCTTTGCAGCCGGGAAAGCTCAAGAAGATCCTGAATTAGCTTCTGGAGCCAGGAACATTCGGCAATCATGGCCGCGCAGCAGGTCTGAACATCCTCTTTGCGGGAGAGAAGGCCGTCTTGGAGCGTCTCCAGAGAACCGCGGATGATGGTGACAGGGGTGCGCAGCTCGTGAGAAATATTGGAAAAGAATTCCTGCTGTTGCTGGCGCAGCTGCTCATCGCGCAGCTGCGCCTGTTCAAGCCTGCCGGCGAGGATATCCATGGAGCGGGCGAGAGAACCGATTTCATCTTCCTGAACAAGGCGCGTGCGCACGCCGTAATGGCCATCCGCCAGCGCGCCGGCCACCTGCTGCACCGCCGAAATCGGGCGGGTGAAGGATCTTGAAAACAAAAACGCCAGCAGCACCGCAAACGTAAAGGAGATGGCGCAGCTTGTCAGCAGGATGGTTGTGCTGGGCACCTGCACAAAGCCCAGCTCGCGCAGGGTGGTTTCAAGCAGCACCACGCCCAGCACACGGCTGTGTGCATTCATAATCGGCATGCAGGCGGTCAAATGGGTATCCTCGTCAGGCCTGGCCTGAATGAAGGGCGTCTTTCCCATGAACCCCAGGGCGATGGTCTGCTCGATATAGCCGGGCAGAAGCGGATTTTGCAGGGTTTGCACCACGCCGTTGAAATAGCCGGTGACGTTGTGCTCCACGTCGATCACATACACATTGCAGTTGGTGATGTGCTCGATGAGCGCCAGATAGGGGGCAAGCGTATCCTCGCTGACGGGGAGCGTGTTTTCATCCAGCGAGTCATAGGCGGACGGCGCGATCAGCTCCGAGAGATTCTGGGAGATGGCGTAGGCGTTGCGCTGCATGGTGATGCTGTGATGGGAAACCATCTGCCGCTCCATCAGAGCGTTGTAAAGCACGCCCAGAACCAGCGTGAAGAGGATTAAAAGCAGGGCGAACAGGCACATCAGCCGTGCCGTCAGCGAGCGGCGAAGCAGGCGTTTCATGGCAGTTTCCTTTCAAACCGGTAACCAGAGCCCCAAACGGTGGCGATGGTGAAAAAATCGTGCGGATAAACGTCGAGCTTCTGGCGCAGGCGCTTGATGTGGGAATCCACCGCGCGGCAGTTGCCCGCATAGCCGTATCCCCAGAGCATGGTGAGCAGATTTTCCCGGGTGAAGACACGGCCGGGGGACGCGGCAAGCGTGTAGAGCAGCTCGGTTTCCCGGCGGGTCAGATCCAGCTTGTGCCCGCCAAGCGTCACACTCAGGGACGGCAGGTGAATGGAAAGCGTGCCGATGACAAGCGTCTCCTGCTGTGCGGGCGTGGGGACGCGCCGCATCACCGCGCGGATGCGCGCCATGACCTCGCCCGGTGAGAAGGGCTTGACGATGTAATCATCCGCGCCGATATCCAGACCGAGAATGCGGTCGGCATCCTCATCGCGGGCGGTGATCATCAAAATGGGCACGGCGGAAACCATGCGGATACGGCGGCATACTTCCAGGCCGTCGATGCCCGGCAGCATGATGTCCAGCAGAATCAACGCCGGCGCCGCGGCGTCAAACAGGGAGAGCGCCTCCTCCCCGCTGCGTGCGCACAGCAGGGGCCAGCCCTCCGCTCGGATATACTGGGCGAGAATCCCAAGAATCTGTTCATTGTCATCCACAACAAGAATGGGGTTCAAGTCAGGCGCCTCCCTGCAGGTTGCATGTGTAAGACAGGAAAATCATGAAATGGGCTATGGAAATTTTTTCGTGCGTAAAGACGGCGGAAAGATGTCCGCGTCATGCCTGATTAAGATTGTAGAGGCAGACGGCGGGATTGTCAAATCTTTTTCAGACATTTTGAATTTTTTCCGGCTTTTTTTCAAAAAGCCACAGTTTTGACATAAATCTGTT
>DVMG01000186.1 GCA_018715105.1 Candidatus Ventricola intestinavium | reverse complement strand
TCAGGTGGGGATCTATCGCTCCATCTGCGAATTGCTTTCGTTTCTTTCCTCTTATATGGGCGCTTGCCTGGAGGATGAGAAGAGCTTTGAAGAAACCTGGCAGCGAATCACCTGTCTGGAAACCGCCTTTCACCTGGATGTTTTGCATCCGGGCCTCTTGCTGACCTCTTACCTTTTGGCTGCTCAGGGATTCATGGCCCTTGACCGGCAGGAGAAGGCGCTTGATTTGCTGGAGCGATATGCCGCGCTGGCCGAAAGCGGCATCTATCCGCTTCGTCTTCGCGGGGATTCCTACTTGAACCTGCTGGACGATTGGCTTGAAGACGTGCTGACGCTCGGCGGCGACCCGCCAAGAGACGAAAACCTTGTGCGCAAAAGCATGGCGGAGGCGGTGGCAGACAATCCCGCATTCGCCCCTCTTGCACAAAACGACTGTTTTCAGAATATTCTTCGGCGTTTAAAAGTCAACGGGGAGGGATGAACATGCCTGCCATCACATTGGATCATCTGTCAAAAACATACGATAATGGCAAAAAGGCCGTCGATTCGGTCTGCCTCCGGCTGGAACAAGGTGAAATCTTCGGGTTTCTGGGGCCAAACGGCGCGGGAAAGACCACGACCGTCAAGCTGCTCAGCGGCATGCTGACTCCCACCGGAGGAAGCTGCAGCCTCCTTGGCATCAACCCGGCGCGCCACCCGGAAACTGTGCATGGCCTCTGCGGCGTGGTAACGGAACATGCCCAGATGTATCATGCTTTAACCGGCCTGCAGAATCTTGAGTTTTACGGCGCGCTGTTCGGTCTGAGCCCGGCAAAAAGCAGGCAGCGCACAGACGCTCTGCTCAGCCGGCTGGAATTATCCGATGCTGCGCATCAAAAGCTGGCCTCCTACTCAACCGGTATGCGCCAGCGTCTTTCCCTGGCAAGAGCGCTGATGCATGAGCCCCCGGTTCTGTTTCTGGACGAGCCCACATCCGGCCTGGATCCCCGAAGTGCGCAGAACGTCAACGCCCTCCTCCGCAGTCTGGCCAGAGAAAAGGGGATCACGGTGTTTCTTTGCACCCATCAGCTTCGCTATGCGCAGGAGATCTGCACGCGTTACGGCCTGATGGACAGGGGACGCCTGCTTGCCGAGGGCTCCCTTGATGCGCTTCGTGCCCGGCTGGGTCTGGGGATGCGGGTTAAAATCCGGGCGTCGGGAGGATCCGCTCCTGCATCCTATCGAAAAACCGGCGAAAACACCTATGAGATCTGTATTCAAACGCAGGAGGAGATTCCCCCTCTCGTGCGCATGGGCGTGGAATCCGGCATGCGTATTTACAGCGTTTGCCCCGAGCAGCCTTCTTTGGAAGATCTCTATTTTCATCTCACCGCGCATCAGAAGGAGGCGTAATCATGAACAGCGCTATGACCGCCATCGTTAAAAAGGACCTGTATGAAATCACGGCCAACCGTCGGATGCTTCTGACACTGCTCATCGTCCCCCTTGTTCTGACCGTCCTGCTGCCCGTGGTCTTTGTGCTGCTGATCTATTTTGTCCCGGAGGAAGCCTCGGATTTTCAAAGCCTGCTCGCGCTCCTCCCGCCTCAGGCCTCTTCTGCCGGCTTTGAAAGAACGGCGTCCGAACTTGTGTTCAACCACATTCTGCCCGTGTTTTTTCTGATTGTCCCCGTCATGGAGTCTTCCGTGATGTCCGCAAGCTCGTTTGTGGGGGAAAAGGAAAAAAGCACGCTGGAAACGCTTTTGTATAGCCCGCTTTCGCTCAAACAGATCTTCCGCGCCAAAGTGCTGGCCTCTTTTCTTCTGAGCATGGCGGTATCCCTGCTCTCCTTTTTCCTCATGCTGTTCGTCTTTGAAACCGTGGTCCTGCTGTTATCCGGCGGTTTGATTCTGCCGGGAATTGAGTGGCTGCTGATCATGCTTCTGGTTTCGCCCGCGCTTTCCATGATTGCCATCACCCTCATCGTGCGTGTCTCTGTCAAGGCGCAGAGCGTCGAGGACGCGCAGCAGGGAGCCGTTTTCCTGCTTCTCCCCGTGCTTGCGCTGGTCATCGGCCAATTTGCAGGCGTGCTGCTGATCAGTGCCTGGATTTTGCTTGGAATCGGATGCCTGTGCGCTCTGCTTGCGGGCCTTCTGATGAAGAAGGCCATGGGCCGTTTCGGCTATGAGCAGTTTCTCAAAAGGTAATCCGGCTGTTTGGGAAAAGGCGAAGGATCCGGGCATGCGTCCGCATGCGCTTCTCCTTCTTCTCGCTATTCTTCTGCGTTCTCTTCACAGCGCTTCAATTCGCCGTGTTCCCGCTCGCAGCGTTCCAAAAGGCGGGCGATGTGTGCCCTCGCCGCGCGCTGGGCTTCCTGTTCGGTGCGAAAATCCGGGGCCCGGTCTCCCATCAGGGCGACGAACTGGCTGACCTTCAGCCCCAGCGCATCCTGCATGTCTCTGTCCGATCCCTGCGGAGCGACGAGATAATAACAGAGGATGGAATCCTTCTGCCCCATGCGGTGCGCGCGGTCTTCCGCCTGGGAATGCACAGCGGGGGACCAGTCCAGCTCGCCAAAGACCACACAGCTTGCCCTTTGAAGGTTGAGCCCCGCCGACGCACGCAGAGAAATCACGCACAGATTGGTCTCCCCGCCCATAAACCGCGCGACGGAATGCTCCTTCTGTCCTGTGCTTTCCCGGCCCGTCAGGAAAGCCGGGCGATACGCCCCGAGCTCTTTTTGGTAGAGATCCATCACCGCATGATGGTGGGCAAAGAGCAGCACCCGTTCCCCGGCATCCAGCAGGGCCCGCACAAAAGCGGCGACAAAGGGTGCCTTTGCCACGCCGGTGGCCTGCCGTTCGCCCCGGCTGATCTGCTCTTCCAGCAAAAACCGCTCTCTGGCATCCGGCTCAAGCGCTCGAAGGCTTCCCAGCATCTCCATCACGGGCCGCATCAGCTCCCGATACACCCTGTCGTCGGAGTCAATTTCCTGAACAAGCCGCCGTTTGGGCGGCAGTTCCGCGAGCACTTCCTGCTTGGTGCGCCGCAGGATCAGTCCTTCCCGGCGCAGGTGCTCCCCCAGCAGCCGCGGATCGCGCACAATGTGATGGCCATAGCCATCGCACCAGGCACGGGTAAAGCTTTCCCAGTCACCCAGGCAGTGATAGTCGAGAATGTTGACCACATTCCAGATTTCAGCGCCCCGGTTGTAAATCGGCGTGCCGGAAAGCCCGATCACCCGCTCGCAGCTTTCCGCCAGCAGGCTGGCAGCGGAATATTTTTCCGTGCCGCCATGGCGCAGCTCCTGAATCTCGTCAAAGATCACCGTGCGAAAACCCATCTGCGGCAGCGCCTGCTTCCAGCCGCGCAAAAGCAGATAATGAATGATATAGAGGTCCGCCTCCGGCGGCACATAGGGCTTCAGGCCGCTGAGCACGCATATGCGCGGCGGCCTGCCCTGCACGCGCAGAAAGCGAGCCGCCTCCGCCGCCCAGTTTCTCATCAGATGCGGCGGCACGACGGCCAGCGCCGGCAGATCCCCCGTCGCCGCCAGGCAGGCAAGAGCCTGCACCGTTTTGCCAAGCCCCATCTCATCTGCCAGCAGGGTGCGCGGATTGGCCAGCAGGAAAGAAAGCCCCTCTTTCTGGAATTCACGCAGCTCTCCCTCAAAGGAACCGTCCGGCGGGCTGCTTCTGCGTGGCATGCGCAGCGCCTGTTCCCTTTTTCGCGCGTGATCACGCGCCTGGTCAAGCGCGCGGTCCCACAGCGCGCGGTCCCTTGCAGCCACTTCCAGCGGATAGCGCAGCATCAGCCAGTTCACATCGCCCACAATCCGCCGGTTGGCGGTAAACCGTGCTTCTCCCCTTCTTCGGATGCTCCCCGGAAAAAGCCGCGCAGCCAGTTCGGTGACGCAGGGCTCCCCCTTGATTGTCCAGCATTTGCTGCGCCGGTTGTAGGACAGCGTCCCATAGAGATGGCCGGTGTGCGGCGCTTCGCGCAGATAGCCGGGAATCTCCGCCTCTTCCGCCGAATGGGCAGTCGTGTGCTTTTCCTCCATCACGTGCATGCGCTCCTCTTCCTGCGCTCTTTGCTCCCCATCTAAAAAGCCGCCCGGCAGAAACGGCCGCGTTTCGTCACGGCAGGCCAATTCCCCAGAGGCGTTCCAGTCCCATCATCGTCACGCGCTTTCCGCCGATTGTGCGCGGCAGGTTCACGCCGCGCGGCGCCAGCACGAGCAGCTGCTCCACCTCTTCGCAGGCCGCGTAACGCGCCAGCTGCCTGGCGAGCAAGGAGGCGTTGGGGCGGTTTTTTTTGATCTCCACCCCGACGCCGTCCACCATGAAGTCGATCCGACAGCGCGGCGCCAGCCGCACCTCGTGCCGGGCGCAGAGCCCCGCCTGTGCCAGCGCCTGCGCGGCCTGCGCATGCAGCTCCGCCTCCGTGCAGGCCGCTCCGATGCGCATTGTCCCCAGCGCCTTCGTGATCCGTTCAAGCGCGCCTTCGCCCGTCATGCTCTTCCTCCCCGTGCCCCGCTTTCGCCCGGCCTCTCTTGCCCGGAATGACGCAGGAGCCCTCAAGCCGCTATTCCGTTTTGAGCTCCTGCACCCGGCCGATGATGATGGAAATCGTTCCGTCGTCGTTGTCCACAACGGCAAAGCTGCTTTCATCGTCTGCAAGCTCCCGCGGCAGCGTGATGGAAATGCCGGTGTCCGTGCGAACCCTCATGCGGCTGAGCTGGGCGACCACGCGCCTGTTTTCCACGGGAATGACCGGCTCAATCCGCTCCTCCTGCATCTGACGGGCAACCTCCTCGATGATCGCCTCGCGTTCAGGATCCGTGCGGAAAACCTCCTCCGCCACATCCTGCACATCGATGACGCCCTTTTCTTCAATCGAGCGGCTCATCGCGCGCTTGAGCGCCGGGGTGAGCTCCTGCCTAGCCATGTGATCCGGCGCGGCCCGATCCATCATGTCCGCGACAACCTTCACCGCCTCTTTGGTGGAGCGCGTGTCCGCCATGGCAAACAGCCCCTGCGCAAACAGCGCGCGCGGCCCCGCCTGCGTGTTCACACTGCTGTCGCGCAGGCGGATCTCACCGGTGGACAAATTGATCACAAAGCCCGCCATGCCTTTGGCCCCCGGCGGCGCAAGCACCGCCGCATGAGGAAGCAGCCTTGTGCCAACCGCCCCGGATTCATCTGTCTCCATCTGGCTGACAAAGGCCCTGCGATAGGGCAGATACGCCACGCACAGATGCGGCTCTCCTTCCTGCTCGAAGGAAAAGACGGCCATGTCAAATCCCTCGCGCGCGATCTCCAGCATCTGCATGGATTCATCCATGCTGCGCAGCAGCGCGTTCGCCGCCTCCTGAAAGGGGGTGTATCCAAAACGCCTGAGCAGCTCCTCCTGCGCGCTTCCCGGCTCCACATGCGTGGTGCGGCTTGCGTCGGCATGCATCAGTTTTTCCGCCACGGCACACAGATACTCCGCAGCCTGGTCCTCCGGTTTATTCGCCTTGTCGGGGAATACGGGCGCGATGGGGCTGCCGTCATAAATGGCAAAGGCCGCGCGTGCGATGATATTCAACCGCGATATCTCCTTTTCCATGTTTTGCGAAAGATCCCGCATAAAAACCGGGCATCCGCTTCTCTTTCAGGTTTTTGAATATGGGCTTTTGAATGCGGGCTTTTAAGCGGTCTTTCTTTTCGGAATCACAACCGGATGAGTAGCATATACAGCGCTGTGCCCGCGCCAATGCTCAAAAGCGTGTTGCGCCGCCAGACATGCAGCGCGGCGACTACCGCGGCGGCGATCAGCTGCTTCATCCCATCCGCCGCCGTGCCGAAGGGCACTCCCTTCAGGCAATAGACCACGAGCGCCGCCATGATCGCCGGCGGCAGCGTGCGGCCGAGCGACTGCACCAGGCGCGGCACTCCCCGTTTCCCGCCAAAGCATACAAAGGGCAGCGCGCGTGTGGCGATGGTCACGGCCGCGCAGATCAGCACAACGGCCAGCGCATGCATGTTCATTTCCCGGCCCCCTTCCGCACGGTGATGTCAAACACCGTCAGGATCAGCGCCGTCACAGCCAGGGCCGGGGCGAGAAACGCACCCGGCCCAAGCAGAAACAGCAGCAGCACCGCGCATATGCCGCCCACCGCCAGGGGCATCCAGTCCTCCCGGTTCATGGCCCGCTCCACACAGATCACGATGAACAGCGCGGTCATGGAAAAATCGATGCCTGTCAGGTCAAAGGGCAGGCCCTGGGCCAGCAGCGAGCCCATCACCGAGCCCGCAATCCAGTAAAGCTGATCATAAAGCGCCACGCGCACCAGCACGCCGCCGCTCTCATCCTCCGGCAGGCGGCAGAGGACGGAATACGTCTCATCCGTCAGGGCAAAAATCATGTAGGGCTTTGCCCGTCCCATGTGCTCAAACCGCCCGATGCAGGAAAGCCCGTAAAACAGGTGGCGCGCATTGACCATCAGGGCGGTCAGCGCAACCGCCGCCAGGGAGATGCCCGATGCCAGAAACGGCACCATCACAAACTGAAGGCTTCCGGCGTATACCAGGGTGCTAATCGCCAGCGCCCACGGCAGGCCAAAGCCCGCCTGGGAGAGCGTGGCGCCAAAGGCAATGCCCAAAAACACATAGCCGCACATCACCGGGAGGCTCAGCCCCAGCGCCCGCGCGCGCTGCGCATTATGCATGATCCCGCGCCTCCCCGTCTTCCCGTTCAAAGCGGAACGCCTGTGCCGCGTTCGGATACTTCTCCCTGTCCACCGCAGAAAAAAACATCTCCATCGGACGAACCCATACGCCGCGCTCGCCATAGAGCGCGCGATAGACGACCACATCCCGCATCGTTTCGGAATCCTTGGCAAAATGCAGGATCTCATAGTGCTTTCCCTTAAAATGCCGAACGGTATCGCCCGGCTTCATGCGGAGATCCCGCAGCTTTTCTGCTCGCTTCTCTGTGTCTTGGGCCTGTGTGCTCATCCGGCTTCCTCCTCGAGAATCTTCATGAGGTTGATCGTCAGGCTGAGCATGGGCTCAAAAAAAGCATCGCCTTCCATCCTCATGATCTTTTGAATTTTCCCCAAACGGTAACGAACCGTATTGGGATGCTGATAAAGCAGCCGGGCCGCCGAAGCAACGTCCAGATTCTGGGCGACATAGACGCGCGCCGTGTGTTCCAGATTGGTGTGGTTCTGCGCGTCATAGCTGCGGATGCGGGCCATCACATGGCGGCACCGCTGGCAGATAAACGGGTTTTCGCTCATCGGGAACAGATAGCCATACAGCCCCAGTTCGCCTGCCGGCAGCGCCGGGCGGCCGCACAGCCGGGCCGTCCGGGCGGCATAAATGGCCTCCCTGAGCGCCATCCCAAACGCCGTTTCTCCCGTATAAATCCCGCTTGCGCCCACTTCCAGCGTGCCGCGCTGAATCCCGGCGCTTCCAAGCAGCGCCTCCATCTGGGCCAGGCCGTCTCCTTCGCGCTCCGCCGCCGATGCGCGGCATAGCGCCAGAATCATGCCCTTCCATTCCATAAAGACATAGCGATGCGCGGCGTGCTCGTCGCGGGCAAGCAGTTCATAGAGGCCGTCCTCCAGGCCGGGCATGTGCCCGTGCGGATACAGCGCGCAGATGCTATATGCCTCTGAGCCGACGGGATCGATCCGACGCACATGCCGCTTCGTCTGCTCCTCGGTCAGGTCTCCCCGCATGAGCGCATCCAGTTCCTTTTCAAAGCCGGCAAAATGGCGCTTGCCGCGTATGATCTCGGTGACCTGAAGGATCACTTCTTCAATATAGGTGTCGTCAAACAGCAGCACGGGCGTCCTGAGCTGATTGGCCCTGTCGGTCACTTCCTGGGGGAGTTCGGAAAAATAGGCGGTCTTCACCAGCAGGCCGGCAATTCCCTGCTTCATCAGCGCCAGAAGGGACTGTGTCACCAGCTGCCTGTCCCCACGGGCATAAGCAAGCGTGGTGACCACCAGGTCGCCCCGGTAAAAATCCGGCAGTTGCACGCGCGAGGGGTCGTATTCAAAGAGCACGGCCTCCGTCACTGTCCGCTCGAGCCCTTCCTGCCCCGCAATCACGCGCAGGTTGCGAATCTCCTGAAGCCGGAACAGCTCCCTGATGTGAATCAAGTTTCTCACTCCTTCGCGCCTTTTCCACCCTCGTTTTCAGCCCATATGTTGTTTATTTTACCATTAGTGCGCCTGGTTTGCAATATTTAGCAGAAGACGCGGAAAAAGCGGGGAGAAAAAACGATCCGTTTTTCCTCTCCGCTCTGCCGCCTGTCGGCTCAACCTTTTCGCTTCTTCATGCGCTTATCGGTTCCCATG
>DVMG01000185.1 GCA_018715105.1 Candidatus Ventricola intestinavium | reverse complement strand
GAGGGATTGACCGTGATCCAAATCATCTTCGGCAAAAAGGGTTCCGGCAAGACCAAGCGTATTTTGGATATGGCAAATGCATCTGTGAAGGAGGCCAAGGGCAACGTCCTGTTTGTGGACGATGACCGCAGCTATACGCTCAGCCTCAAACCGCAGGTGCGTTTCATTAACGCCAGCGAGTATGCCGTCAAGGGCGCGGATGCTTTTTACGGCTTTGTGGCCGGGATTCTGGCGGGGAATTACGATATCAGCGTGATCTATATGGATGCGTTCCTCAAGCTGATCAACGCGAGCGAGGAGGAGCTTGTCGCCTTCTTTGCCAAGCTGGAACGCCTTGTGGCAGGCGCTCAGTGCGACATCGTCATCAGTTACAGTGAAGATGCGGCCAATGTGCCGGAAAGCATCCGCCAGTATCAGATTTGATTTCGCGGACAAGATGCCGCTTCCGCCGGCGATCGGGGAGGCGGCTTTCTTGATTTCAGCTGGCTGCACCATGCCATAGCAGGGAGAGGAACTATGCAGATGTTATCAACGCGCGGCGCGGGAGCGGTATCCCCGTCTGCGGCCATTTTGCGCGGCCTTGCGCCGGACGGCGGGCTCTATGTTCCCGCCCGTTTTCCGCACTTTACTCCGGAGGAGATCAGCGCGCTGGCGCCTCTCTCCTATCCGCAGCGGGCGCTTGCTGTGCTCAGCAAATTCCTGCCTGATTTTTCCCGGGATGAGCTGACGCAGGCGCTTCAGGGCGCGTATGGCACGGGCTTTGACTGCAAGGCTGTCGCGCCGCTTGTGCCCGTGGGCACGCGCGCGCATGCGCTGGAGCTGTGGCATGGGCCGACGCTGGCCTTTAAGGATATGGCTCTGCAGCTGCTGCCGCGGCTTCTCACCCTCAGCGCGCGGAAGAACGGGGAAGAGCGGGAGATTTTCATCCTCGTGGCAACCAGCGGCGACACGGGCAAAGCGGCTTTGGAAGGCTTTTTGGACGTGCCGGGCACGCGCTGCTGCGTATTCTATCCGCGTGAGGGGGTCAGCCAGGCGCAGCGCCTGCAAATGATCACAACAGGCGGGAACAACACGCATGTTATCGCCGTAAACGGGAATTTTGATGATGCGCAGAGCGGCGTCAAACGGATTTTTTCCGATCCGGAGTTTGCCGCGCAACTGGATGCGCAGGGCCGCGTGCTCTCCTCGGCCAATTCCATCAACTTTGGACGCCTGGTGCCGCAGGTGGTCTACTACTTCTCCGCCTATGCCGATCTGCTGGCGGAGGGCAGGATTTCCATGGGCGGGCAGGTCAACTTCTGCGTGCCGACGGGCAACTTTGGGGATATCCTGGCGGCGGATTATGCGCGCAAGGCCGGCCTGCCCGTGGGCAGGCTGATCTGTGCGAGCAATGAAAACCACGTGCTCACCGACCTGATCAACACGGGCGTCTACGACATTGAAGGCCGGCCGTTTTATAAGACGATCACGCCGTCGATGGATATCCTGATCTCATCTAACCTGGAGCGCCTGCTTTTTGATCTGAGCGGCTGCGATGGCAGGCGCATTGCGGAATGGATGAGCAGCCTGGCAAACAGGCGGCGCTATGAAATCGGCGCAGAGATGCTCAGGGCGCTGCAGGCGCGCTATTTTGCGGATTATGTCTCCCAGGAGGACGTACTGGGAGAGATTGCGCGCACATGGCGGGAAGACGGCTATCTGATGGACACGCACACGGCCGTGGCCTCCGCTGTGCTGCGCCGGTATGAAGAGCAGACGGGCGACACGCGGCCGGGGGTGATTGTCTCCACGGCCAGTCCCTATAAATTCGGCGCATCCGTGCTGCGGGCCATCGCGGGCGAGGCGGCCTGCACGGGGCTTGACGACTTTGCGTGCTGCCGCGCCCTGTCTGAACGGACGGGAACGCCGGTGCCCGGGCAGATCGCGGCCCTGCCCTCCCTGCCTGTGCGTCACAGGGCTGTGTGCGGCAGGGATGCGATGGAGCAGGCCGTGCTGGACGCGCTCAAGGGCTAAGAAGAAGGGCGGCCTTCCCCCTGACGAAAGGATGCCCTTGAAAAAGAACTGTAAAAAAAGGACATGCGCATGCCGGAAGGGGTGCGCATGTTTGTTATGAAAATCTTTTGGAAGAGCTTCGGCCCCGGGCATAGAGCCGCAAGATTTGCAGTCCCTCGCCGGGAATACGCCCCCGGATCTCCATGGATCCCCCCTTACCGGGCGGCCGACGGCTCCATGTATTGGCTGTCAAACTGCCTGCCGCAGATAGGCCGGCTGTAATGGTATCCCTGCCCATACTGGCAGCCAAGGCGCCGCATCAGATCCGCGTCCTCCTGCGTTTCCACGCCCTCCGCAACGGTGGAAAGCCCCAGCTTCCTGGCGAGCTCCACGATCTGCTCCAAAATGAGAAACCTGCGCGCGTCCCCTTCCCGGGATGCCCGGCGAAGGAAGCCCTGATCGAGCTTAAGTTCATCGATTTTCAGCTGGCAAAGCGTGTTTAAGGAAGAATAACCGCTGCCAAAGTCGTCCATGGATACGCGGAATCCACGATCGTGCAGCTGGGCAATCCGGGCATTGATGTCCTCCAGATGCTCGGCGGCCAGTCCTTCTAAAATCTCCAGGGTGATCAGGCGGGGCGGCACGCGGTAGCGATGGACGAGCGATTCGAGCCTTTCCATGTAGTCGCCCTCGTAGAAGAGGAGCTTTGACTGGTTCACCGAAATGGGAACCGGAGGGATGCCGGCATCCAGCCAGGCGCGCAGATGCGCGCACACGCGTTCCACCATATACAGATCCAGCTTGGCGCAGAAACCGTTGGATTCAAACAGAGGGATGAAATCGCCGGGATAGAGGATGGAACCGTCTTCCGTCTGCCAGCGGACAAGGGCCTCCGCCCCGGCGAGAGCACCGGTGCGAAGATCCATTTTGGGCTGAAGGAACAACTTGAATTCTCCCGATTCCAGGGCCGCCTGCATGTGGCTTTCGATCCGGTTTTTCCTTCGTTCCTTTTCGTGGAGCGCTTCGTCATAAAAGGCGACCGCCGTGGTATAGGTGTTTTTGATGCTCTGCTGCGCCAGCAGCGCCTGCATCATGCCTCCTTTTACCGCCACCCCGCAGTACAGCGACAGCGCATAGCGGTTTCGCTCACCCAGGGCCGCCTTTTTGATCTGCTGCACCATGCAGCCGAAACGTGCGCGGATGGAGCTCTCCTTCGTATCCCGGATGAGCAGATAAAACAGATCGGCCGCTTCCCGGCAGAAGAATTCGCCCTCGCCCAGATCCGCACGGATGGCCTGGGTGATATCGCAAAGAAGCCGGTCGCCCATTTTTTTGCCGAAAATCTCGTTATAAAATTTGAAATGACGGATGTTGAGCGCCAGGATGCTGTATTCCTCCGCCTGCTGCTGGCACCCCTCGAGCTTCTGGGAAAAACGCAACGCGTTTTCCGCCCCGGTGAGGGCGTCATAATAGGCCAGGCGCACCAATTGCGTGTTGCTCTTGCGCACCTGGGAATAGCCGTAAAACAGGAGGAAAACCGCCAGCGCCAACACGAGGAAGAAAGCGATTCCTACCGCGAGCAGGATCGGATACAGGGATGCGCCCGCATCGGACACGGTGTTTGCGCAGAAGAGATACCATCCGTTCAGGCCGACCGGCTCCAGATAAAACAGGCACTCCTGCCCCTCATATCGAAAAGAGGAGAATACGCTTTCCTGCCTGGCCAGGCAGGAAAGCAGCTCTTCCTCTTCATCTTCC
Source organism: Candidatus Ventricola intestinavium (assembly GCA_018715105.1). GTDB lineage: Bacteria > Bacillota > Clostridia > Christensenellales > Aristaeellaceae > Ventricola > Ventricola intestinavium. Next base: position 24,557 of record DVMG01000185.1, on the reverse strand, counting down.
GGGATATAGGGGCCGTCAAAAATGGAGCTGAGGCCGCTTTCCTTGACGATGCTGCGCTCCGAGCGCACGAGAAACTTCCCCTCCGAGCCGATCATGTGGATATAGCCGTTTCCGCCCAGCACCGTGTCGCCATCCAGAATATCCGCAAAGATGTCCAGATGGTCGCTGGCCGCCAGCACGCCCACCACCTGATCCCCCTCATAGACAGGGACGCTGTAAACGTAGACCCGGCCGTCAGAAACCTCGCTTTCAAACATGCGGGAGACGGCGTCCTCCCCCTGCATGGATTGCATGACCGCCTTTTTCACATCCTCGTTGCAGGCGGCCAGCGGGTAATCCGCTTCCGTTCCGTATCCGAGCGTGTCGATGACGCCCTCGCCCTCCCGCGCAAAATAGGCGATGCTGACAAAGTCATTCGCCGCATTGATCTGATACAGGCCGTCGGCAAATGCCTGGCGGGGCATCGCGGCCACATCGCTCAGCTCCAAAAAGGCGGCCAGGGAGTGAAGAAGCTGAAAATCGCTGTCCATCTGCCTGAAAATACGCTTTTTATATTCCTGCGCTTCCGCCTGCATCTGTTCATACATGTAATCACGCAGCGAGCGAATGGAATACGCCACGATGACTCCCGTAATGAGAAGAAGAATCAGGCAGACGGCCACCACGAGAGCCGTCATCCGTGTCAACAGACGGCGCAGCTTGTTTTCATCCATCGTCTCACGTCCTTCTCAGCACGGCGGGCCGTTCTTCGATCCGTCGTTTCGCCCTTTATAAAGTAATCATAACACAGAAACACGGCGGCTTCAATTTTTTTATGCCGGTTTTCTCCCGGCATGAAAGAAAAAAGCGGCTCTTCTGAAAACCCGGCCGGGCATGCGGTGACAGGCAGGGGAAAAGCAAAAAAGAAACGCCGCGCTTTCCCGGATCGGCAAAAGCGCGGCCAGATAAAACAATCAAAGGCAAAACAGGAAAAAGCGCAGCACATCGTAATACGCGTCAGAGGAAAAGAGGACGCTGCGCGGACCGGTCTGCTTTGCGCCGGGATAAAAACCCGCCCGGCGGGCATGGGCATGCTTGACGAACTCGACTTCCACATCAAACTTGTTGGGAAGGGCGAGGGCAAAATGTTCCGGATGGGCGATGCCCTCGCGCACCGCATGCTCGGAAGCCTCTCGGATCCGGCGCACGGCCTCCGCGGGATGGATGGAGATGGAGCCGTTGCCGCAGCCGCGGCTCACCGGCACGGTGACGATGTGCGGGTTCAGCCGCCGGGCCTGCTCGCACACGCCCACATCCCCGGTGACCATCAGCACCGGCACGTCATACATCGCCGCGGCAAACGCATTGATGACCAGCTCGCTGGCCTGAATGCCGTTGATGCGCACGGATGTGTTGCCAAGGTTCATCGTATGGGAAAGCGGGTTATCGCTGGTGTTGGACGAGGCGTGATAGCCGGTGAAGATTGCGCCGGCGAAGCTGGCATCCAGGCCGGAAACCATGGAGTGAATGTCGCTCCCCCAGCCCCGGAAGATCTGCACGCCCAGCGGAAGCTCGCCGGGGAGCAGGTTGCGCGCGCTGTCATGCGCGTCCTTGATGAGGATATCCTCACTGCCGGCAGCCAGGGCGCCTTCGCACGCGGCAGCCACCTCGCGGGTCATCTGGCGGCGAAAGGGCTCGTAATCCGGCTTGTTCAGCTCGGTTTCATCCCAATGGGCGATGCCGCATGTGCCTTCAATATCGGCGGAGAGAAAAATTCGGTTGAGCATGCGTACCTTCTCCTTTCAGACCTTACGGAAATTCAAAGAAAAGCAGCGGGGCCGGAAGACGGCGCAAACACGGGAATGAGCGCGCGAAGGAGTTCCTCGCGGTTTTCCTGGGTGACGGAGAGCACGGTTACGTCGTCCCGGGCGCGAATGGCTTCGCCAAGCGGAGAATCACATCGCTGAAGGACGCCGAGAACACGCTTTTCTGTGCTTAGACAGGCAAGCGCCTGAGTGCAGAAGGCCGCCGCCTCCCGCTCAAGCCGGCCCAGCTCGTCCATCAGGATAAACGGAGCGGGTGCCTCCAGGCTGAGCCGGAGGATCTGCACGCCGTTTTCCTCAAACACGGGCAGCACCGCCACGCTCTTGCGCTGCGCCACGCGCACACAGGCCACGCAGTCATTTTCAAAAGGCGCCATGGGCACGCGCCCATGCAGGGTGAATCCCCGCCGCTCGCCGCCAAGAGAAAAAGCGCGCGTTTCAAAGCCGGAGCACTCCAGCGAGCAGGCTTCCATCAGGCGGCGCAGGAGGGTCGATTTGCCGGTCTGCCTGTCCCCCGTCAAAAAGAGATGACGGCGGATGGGCGGCAGCGCCGCGCTCATGGGCGTGCCTCCCCGGCCCAGGCGAGCACCTGCGCGCGCTGTTCTTCGGTCAGGGAAAGAGCGCGTCCGCCCACCGTGACCTGCACGTCCCCCTGCTTTTGCTGGTGATGGTGGCAGCCGCACTGGCAAAAGCCGTCGTCCGTTACGCCAGGAACAGGCGGCAGGGGGGTGTCGAGCGCCGGGGAAGGCTGCATGTCCGGCACATGGCGGTCGATAAAGTCAAGCAGGGCATCCGCCTCCTCCAGCGCGTTAAAGCGGGGAAGCGGCAAAGCGATGTCCGTGCGCGTGCTGATGCGTCCCACAAAGGCGAGGGTTTGTTCGTTCAGGCGGGGCAGAGCGTCCGCATCCGTGTGCGCGGCGACAAGGCGCGGCACGGGGGAGAGGTAGTCGCCCTCCAGCAGCACATAGTCAAAACCGGCATATGCGCGCAGCACCTCCGAAAGCGCCATGGCCTGCGGGCGGATCAAGGCGGTTTCATGCCGGGCGCGCGCGCACACCAACTGCGCCCCTGCGCGCATGTGGCGCGCGGTGTTGCTTGTGGGGGTGTCGATGGAAAACGTGGGGCAGAACACCGTCTTGCACGTGCCCACGCGCTTGCCGCGCCGGCGGATGGCCTCAATGAGCGCGGTGACGGTGCCGGTCTTGCCGGATTTGCGGATACCGACGACGGTGATGATCTTCATAGCAGGACTCCTCAGCAGACGGCGCCCGCATGGGCGGCCGGATAAACGGAAGATGGACGGAAAAATAAAAGAAGAAGGGGAAAGAAAATCCATGGAAAGAGACGGTTAAAGCGGCTATTCCGAAAGGAAGAGCGCCGGATGCTTGAGACGGCGCCTGCGCGTGGCGTCCCGCGCGAAAAAGAGCTGCCACCCGCCCTCCGGCAGGGGGGCGAGGTAAGCGTCATGCACATCCTGCGCGCGGATCGCAAGCGCCATGCCGTCTTCCCCGCGCACGATGACACGCCGGGCGGCCGGGTTTTCAAGCGCGTCCTGCAGTGAAATGGCGTCGCATTGATCCTCGCGCGCCGGGCCGGAGGCGCTGGTGGTGCGCGCAGCGATATGCACGCGCGGCAGGCTTTGCCAGCCTTCTTTCAGTCCCTTCACAAAACGGCCTCCCCCAGCGGGACGAACATATCCCGGCAGTCAAAGGCTCCGTGGCCCGCGCTTCCGGCGGAGCCGTGCGCGCCATGATCGGCGCAGAAGATGGCTGTGCCGTGAAACGCGGCGCACAGGCGGGCCACGGCCTCATCGAGTTCGGTCAGCTTGTCCGCGAGTGCGGATGCATCGTCGCCCAGCGCGTGCTCCATATCGTCAAGGCCGTGAAAATGCACGATGACAAGCGGCGCATCCCCACAGACAAAGGGCAGCGCGGCGCGCAGCACGGCGGCATCCACGCTCTCTCCCTCGCAGGGAAGGGTGAGCACAGGCGCTTTTTCAAGGGCAAGCAGTTCGCTGTCCGCCTCCACGAGCACGGCACCCGGCACCGACATCAGCGACGGCACACGCGGCTTGTGATGCCGGCGGGAAAGCACGCCGTGCGCATCCGGCCATACGCCGGTGAGCATGGAGGCCATGCAGGGCTGGGTCAGCGGAGGATAGGCCGTGCGTGCGGGCGTGCATAGAAAGGTGCGCTTTATAAAGGGCAGACGTGCGCGTGTATAGAGTGAGTAGCCGAGCCCGTCGATGTAGAGAATCAGCACACGGCCCTGCGCGAGCGCGCGCAGGGCAAGGCCATGCACGTCCGTCACCGCGCGGCGGGGAGGAAGAAAAAACGCGCCGACCGTTCGGCCCTCAAACCTGCATGGGACCAGGGCGCGGATTTCCGCCGGAAAATTTTCCAGGTTAAAAAGCGGGGTGATGACCTGCATAAAACCGCCTCCTCCCTTGCGCAGCCGCGGACGGCTCGTGAAACAATTCCCAAGCCGAACAAACGCCATGATATCCGCATTATACCCGTTTGCATGCAAAATGTAAAGAGAAGCGCGCCCTTTTGTCCCGCATCCGGCCGCCGCAGCGCGTCAAAACCCCTTGCCACAGCCCGTTCCCCGTGCTATACTAACCCCGCAAATGTTTTTTAACATGGGAGGGATACAATGCGCCTGATTGAAACCGTACACGCGGCGGGGCATGTGCTCTGTCACGATATTACGGTGATTGTGAAAGATGTGAAAAAAGGCGTCGCCTTTAAAAAGGGACACGTGGTGACGCAGGAAGATATTCCGGAGCTGCTCAAGCTGGGCAAGGATCATCTCTATGTGTGGGAAAACGACGGCACGCTTTACCACGAGGATGAAGCGGCCGCCATTTTGCGCGACCTGTGCATGGGAAAGAATATCCGGGCCGGCCAGCCCAGCGAGGGCAAGATCGAGCTGACCGCCGGGACGGACGGGCTTTTGCAGATTGACGGCGAACGGCTGAGGGCGGTCAACGCCATAGAGGAGATCATGATCGCCACGCGCCACGGCGGCACACCCGTGAAGGCGGGCGACAAGCTGGCCGGTACGCGCGTCATTCCGCTTGTCATCAAGAAGGAAAAGATGGAGCGTGTCCGCCAGGCCGCAGGGGACAGGCCGCTGATGGATGTTCTGCCCTTCAGGCCCCTTGCCTGCGGTATCGTGACCACGGGCAATGAGGTGTATTACGGCCGCATTCAGGATACGTTTACCCCTGTGATCGAAGCAAAGCTGGCCGAGTACGGCATGACGGTGATGGGCCACGAAACGTGCCCCGATGATGGGGAGAAGATCACGGCGGCCATCCGTTCGCTGCTTGAGCGCGGCGCGCAGCTCATCCTGACCACCGGCGGCATGAGCGTGGATCCGGACGACCGCACGCCCGCCGCCATCCGTGCGGCCGGGGCGCGCGTGGTCACATACGGCGCGCCGGTTCTGCCGGGGGCGATGATGCTGGTGGGCTACCTGCCTGCCGCAGAGGGCCGCGAGGTGCCCGTGCTCGGGCTGCCCGGCTGCGTGATGTATGCGCGGCGCACGGTGTTTGACATCCTGCTGCCATGGGTGGCGGCAGGCGTGGAGATCCGCCGCGGCGATATCGTGCGGCTGGGAGAGGGCGGGCTGTGCCTGAATTGCCCCGTGTGCACCTACCCCAACTGCGGGTTTGGAAAGTGAGGAAGTCAGAATATGGAGACGCTGGAAAGCGCGCTGGCGCTGCTGCTTTCACATGCCGCGCCGGTGCCCGGCAGGGAAACGGTGCCCCTTTCCTGCGCGCGGGGCCGTGTGGCGGCGCAGGATATCGCTTCGCCCATCCCCGTGCCGCCGTTTGACCGCTCGCCGCTGGATGGTTATGCGCTCAACAGCCGGGACATTGCGGGCGCGTCGCGCGAAAGGCCGGTGCGCCTGCGCGTGATCGGGGAAGCATGCGCGGGCTGCGGCGAGCATTTTTCCGTGGCGCGCGGCGAGGCGCTGCGCATCATGACGGGCGCGCCCATTCCCGAGGGATGCGACTGCGTCATTCGCCAGGAGGATACGGACGAGGGCATGGAATACGCGGCCATCTATGCCCGCGTAAGCAGCGGAGAAAACATCTGCCGGGCCGGGGAAGATGTCGCGCAGGGCGCATGCGTCATGCGGGCGGGAGAGCGCATCACCAGTGCGCATGTCGGTGTGCTTGCCAGCCTCGGCGTGACGCAGGTGAACGTGTATGCCCGTGTGCGCGTGGCGCTGCTTTGTACGGGCGATGAGCTGGTGCAGCCCGGTGAAGCGCTCCCCTACGGGAAGATTTACGATGCCAACCGCGCGGCGCTCACGGCCCGGCTTTCCGAGCTGGGGGTGCAGGCCCATGTCCTGAACAGCGAAGGGGATGACCCGGAGCATGTGGCCGCCGCCCTGCAAAGGGCCGCGCAGGATGCGGACATCCTCCTGACCACGGGCGGTGTTTCCGTCGGCAAGAAGGATATTTTTCACAGCGTCCTGCCGCGGATGGGAGCTCAGCGCCTGTTTTGGCAGGTGGCGATGAAGCCGGGCAGCCCGCTGCTGTGCGGCCTGTATGAAGGGAAGCTCCTGATCTGCCTGTCGGGCAATCCTTTCGCGGCGCTGGCCTGCTTTGAGCTGTTTGCCAAGCCCGTGCTGGCCCGACTGGAAGGAAGCACGGAACGGATCAACCCGCGCACCAAGGCGGTGCTGCGCGGCGCCTTTGCCAAGAAGAGCCGGGGACGCCGGCTTATCCGCGCGCGCTGTGAGGGCGGGAATGTCTATCTGACCGGGGAAAATCACTCGAGCGGTTCGCTTGCCTCGATGATCGGCTGCAACTGTCTGATCGACATCCCGGCGGGATCGGACGCGCTTTCGGAAGGAGAGCCGGTGGAGGTCATATGGCTATGATAGAAAAGCTCACGCATTTTGATCCGGAAGGCAGGGCCGTGATGGTGGATGTCACCGCCAAGACGGATACCGCGCGCACAGCCGTTGCCAAAGGGCGCATCCGCGTCAGCCCTCCGGTGCTGCGGGCGATTTTGGAGGGCACGGCTAAAAAGGGGGATGTGCTCGGGGTGGCGCGCGTGGCCGGCATCATGGCCGTCAAGCGCACCAGCGAGCTGATCCCGCTGTGTCACCCGCTGATGCTGGGAAGCTGCTCGCTCGATTTTCATGTGGATGAAAAGGCCTGTGAGGTGGAGGCCGTGTGCACGGCTTCGCTCACGGGGCAGACGGGCGTGGAGATGGAGGCGCTCACGGGCGTGAGCGTCGCGCTTTTGACCATTTACGACATGTGCAAAGCCCTTGACAAGCGCATGGAAATCACCGGCATCCACCTGGCGAAAAAGACGGGCGGCAAGAGCGGCGTTTTTGTCAACGATGCGGAATGCAGCGCTCCCGAGGGCAATGAGGCGCGCATGGACGGGCCGGATGGGAGGCGCAAAGGGGATGATTGACCGCTGCGGCAGGGAAATCGACTATCTGCGCATCTCCATCACGGATCGCTGCAACCTGCGCTGCGTGTACTGCATGCCGGAAGGCGGGGTCAGAGCCCTGGCGCACGAGGACGTGCTGACGTATGAGGAGATCGTGCGGGTTGTCCGCCTGATGGCCGGCATGGGAATCCGGCACATCCGCATCACGGGCGGCGAACCGATGGCCCGGCTGGGCTGCCTGGATCTGGCGGAGAAGATCCACGCCGTTCCCGGCATTCACTCGCTTTCCATGACGACAAACGCGCTGCTGCTGCGCGGGCGCGTGAATCGCGCGCAGGAAGCGGGGATTGACGCCCTGAATATCAGCCTGGACACGGTCGATCCGGATGTCTATGCCCGGATGACGCGCGGCGGGGATGTGCGCACGGTGCTGGAGGTGATCGACCAGGCCGTGCAAAGGGGCATGGGCGTCAAGGTCAATGCGGTGCCCGTGCGCGGCATGAACGACGGCGGCCTGGTGCGCCTGGCCGAGCTGGCGCGAGAAAGGCCCGTCTGCGTCCGCTTCATCGAGCTGATGCCCGTGGGCTGCGGCGCGGATCTTTCCCCCGTGCCCACGCAGGAGGTGGAAGCGAAGATGGAACGCGCCTTTGGCGCGCTCTCGCCGGATGATTCTGTGCATGGCTATGGCCCCGCGCGCTATGTGCGCCCGGCGGGGTTTGCGGGCTCCATCGGCTTCATCAGCCCGATGAGCCACGAATTCTGCGGCGCGTGCAACCGCGTGCGGCTCACGGCGGACGGCTATCTCAAGCTCTGCCTCAACCACACGGCGGGGCTTGACCTGCGCGCAATGCTGCGCGGCGGCGCAGACGATGCGCGCCTGGCCGGGGAGATCCGCGCCGCCATTGAGAATAAGCCGGCCCGGCACGGCTTTATGGAAGAAATCGGCGACCGCGAGGTGCGCCGGATGAACGAGATCGGAGGATAGGGCATGGGTAAGGTCGTTGCGGTGTGCACAAGCGACAGGCGCGGCATTCAGAAAAAGGATGTCACGAGCGGGCATTTTGATGTGAACTGGGGCATTGAGGGCGATGCGCATGCCGGCTCCTGGCACAGGCAGGTCAGCCTGCTGAGCGCGGACAAGATTGCCGCGTTCAACGAGAAAGGCGCCGGCGTGATCCCCGGCGCGTTTGGAGAAAACCTGGTGGTGGAGGGCATGGATTTCCGCGCGCTGCCCGTGGGTACGCTGCTGCGCTGCGGGGATGTGCTGCTTGAAATGACGCAGATCGGCAAGGATTGCCACAGCCACTGCGAGATTTACAAAAAGATGGGCGACTGCATCATGCCGCGCGAGGGCGTGTTCGCCCGGGTGCTCGAGCCGGGAACGATCCGCGTGGGGGATGAGATGACCATCGAACTGCGCAAGGGCGTGCGTCCCTGGCAGGCGGCGGTGATCACGCTCTCGGACAAGGGAGCGCGCGGGGAGCGGGAAGACAAAAGCGGCCCGGCCATCGCTGCGCGGCTTCGGGAATGCGGCTATGAGGTTGTGGAAGAGCTTCTGTTGGCGGACGAACCCGCGGCGCTCAAAGCCGCGCTCATGCGCCTGAGCGACCAGCGCCAGCTTGATTTGATTCTTACAACCGGCGGAACGGGGTTCGGCCCGCGTGACACCACGCCGGAGGCGACCCTTCAGGTGGCCACGCGCCAGGCACCCGGCATTGCGGAGGCCATCCGCGCGGCGAGCCTGAAGATCACGCCGCATGCGATGCTCTCGCGCGCCGCGTCGGTGATCCGCGGCAAGACGCTGATCATCAACCTGCCCGGCAGCCCCAAGGCGTGCATGGAGAGCATGGATGTGTTTATGGATTCCATCCCGCATGCCATGGGCCTTTTGCGGGGCGATGTGCAGGACTGCGCGCGGACGTGACTGTCGGCCAATTTGATGAAGGATCCTTTTGCGACGCAAAAGAACCCGTCAGACCATCGACAAAGCCCATGTTTTGATTTGCAAAACATGGGCTTTCAACATGTAATGACAGAAGCATCGCCTTCACTCGTGACAGGCGTTGCTTTTTTAAGGATTATGGGAAATCTTTTCCCCTTTTGGGGGGAGAAAAGCGTTTTGCCGGCGGTCTGCCTTTGCCATGCTATGCAGGGTGGGAAGCCGCAAGGAGCTTTCCCTTTCCAAGCGGGCGGAAGAAAAGCCGCTCCGGCCGGCGTCTCCCGTTCGGAACTGGATGGACGCTGAATGACGCGCGCGCCGCCTTTTGCGGCGGACCGTCAGGGCCGGGCCTCCGGAGAAACGCGCACGCTCTTTACGCCAAAGTAATGCGCCATGCTCTCATTTGTCCATACGCCGGGGTCTTCATAAGCGGTCGGCTTGCCGGTTACGGTCTGCACAGTCCATGCGGGGAGAAGCACATCCTCCCGGGGGCCGGCCGCCTCGCACAGCGCGTATTCATGCTGAAACTGTGCGATGTAGGCAGCCTGCGTGCCGTCAAGCTGGTCGCGCACCAGCTTGATGTAAGAATTCTGCTGACCGCCGGCTATCCAGAATAAAAGCGCCGCGGCGGCTATCGCGCCGCACGCGAACCTGGCGCGCCGGCTTGACAGAGGGGCGCGCTTTGCGGCGGAAAGCCGCAAAAGCACCATCGTCAGGACGATGGGGGAGGAAAGCACCACGTAACAGTGATACATGTTGACAACCCGGCCGGAACCGGCGTAACCGGAGGTGTACATGTGCGGGATGATCATCGCGCAGAGGATCAGATAGGCGCCAAGCAGCGTGGCCGCGACAGGCGGACAGCGGCGGCTCAGGCCGGGAAGACGGGGAAGATGCCCGGCCAGCACGGGCGTGAGGACGGAAAGCACCATCAGGAGCGGCGTTTTGAAAAGGAAGCGGATGAAATAGCCCGCCGCGTCTCTCAGGGTGAAGAGGATAGAGAGCATCAGCCAGCCGGCTCCGCTCTGATGGGCGCCGTCCGCCGCCATGCGCACGGCGTTGCCCGGCGCAATTACCGAGAGAAACAATCCCGCGCCGATGGGAATCAGCAGCAGCGCGCTGCGGATGGCCGCACGGCGTTGCCGCACGATTTCAAGGCCCTCATCCGGTTTTTGATTGGGCCCGCCGCCCGCGCCTTTTTCCCGGATGAGGATGCCGATCATGCCCGTTCCTCGAAGCAAAGAACGCATGGCAAAGGCGCGCTGCAGCGCCATCATCAGAAGAGAGGCCGCCGTCATCATCGCGGTGATGTAATTATCCATGCCCAGTGCAAAGAGAAGCAGGCAGCACACGGCGGCATGAAGCCCCCGTATCCGGGGCCGGGCCTGTGAGACGGCCAGACGGTCGCACGCAACCAGCGTGAGGAGCGCCACCGCCTGGGCGCCCATATAGAACCACGCGCCGTTGAACCAGTAAAGGCCCTCCACCATATCCGGCAGAAAGAGAAGCTGGATGAGGGAGACGAGCAGATACAGAGGAAACCAGATTTTTGCGGGCAGGCACAGCCGCCTCCCCAGCATGTGGGCAAAGAATCCATACACCGCCGCCAGGTTGAGCACGAGCAGCGCCACGGCATGCAGGCCGTAAAACTCAAGGGAGAAGACGGCCGGGTTGAGCGCCATCACGATGACGCCCGTCACCGTTCCCTGCCAGTCGCGCCATGTGCGAAGCGCATAGCTCAGCGCGTCTTTGAGAACGTGCATAAGGCTCCCCGTCTGCACCCATGTCGGGTGCGTATAGGCGGCGAACGTGAAATCATCCGTCGCAGGATGCGCGGCGCAGGCACCCAGGAAAAACGGAAGCACAAGCGCGGCCCACAGGAGCACGGGAAGGAGATCCCGCAGCGCTTTTCGCATGTTTACAGCCCCTTTCATCCATTGAAAGCGCGGGGGAACAAAGGCCGCCCGCCCTCTCCCGCAAGGAGGGAGAACGGAAACCTTACCGCCCGAATTCGTCTTTGCAGCGCGCAAGCATTTCCCGGATAGGCAGCTGATAGGGGCACCGGCTTTCGCATGCGCCGCAGCCCACGCAGTCCCCGGCCTTCTTATCCAGCGCGGCGTAGCGCTGCTGCGCCCAGTCCCCCAGGCCGTAACGCCTGAGGTAGCCCTCGAGCACAAAGATGCCGCTGATGGAGATGCCGGCCGTACAGGGCTGGCAGTAATTGCACCGGCGGCAGAACTGCGTGCCCAGCTCTTTGCGGATTGCCTCGATTTTTTCAAGCTCCTGCACGGTGAGAGGGGAAGCGTCCTCCAGCGCGGCGATGTTTTCCTCGATCTCTTTCGGGTCGCACATGCCGGGGATCACCACCGATACATCCGGGTTGCGGGCAATAAAGCGAAGGGCCAGAGAGGCGTCCTCCAGCGCGCCGCCCGCCAGAGGCTTCATGCAGATAAAGCCCACCTGTTGCTCCGTGCAGCGGCGCATGAGCGCCTCCCCCTGCGTCTCCACCAGGTTGTAGGGAAACATGACGGTTTCCACCCAGTCCATCTCCAGGGCGCGTTCAAAGACGCCGGCCATGTGCGCCGTGATCCCCAGGTGGCGGATTTTGCCCGCATCCCTGGCTTCCAGCAGCGCTTCCAGTGCGCCGCCGGGCGCAATCACCTGCTCAAGCTCGGCCAGCGACGGATTATGGATCTGATACAGGTCGATAAAATCCGTCTTCAGATTGGCAAGGCTTATTTCGATGTCCCGGGCCATTGCCTCTTTGGTGCGCGCCATGGATTTGGTGGCCAGGATGAAACGGTCGCGCAGGCCGGTGAGAGCCTCGCCCAGATAGGCCTCGCTGACTGTGTATCCCCTGGCCGTGTCGATATAATTGACCCCGTGTTCCGCCAAAAGCTCCATGAGCCGGCGCGTGACGCCCGCATCCACCTTCTGAATCGGGATGCCGCCAAAGCCCATGCGTGAAATGCGCAGCCCGGTCTTTCCCAACGTCGTGTATTCCATAAGCCCTGCTTCCTTTCGTCGTTTTATCTCCCTTTTGGGCAGCGGTCGGCGCCGCATGCCTGTTTCTTCATTATAGCGGGTCTTTCCCCCGTTTGCAAGGCGTTTGCCGCCCGGGCATGGCAAAAGAGCGGGCATCTGCCCGCTCTTTTGCACCGGAGATGGGGGGACGTTTCAGCGCCCGGTGTCCGCCGGCTCCTTAGAAGGAAGAGGCGGTATCCTGCTTTGCGGCAGGACGCATGGAGAACGTGTGTGTGTCAAAGCGCTGCTTGCTCCAGCAGTCATAGGCGCGCAGGAGGTAGCGGTCGGCCTGCTCGTCAAGGGCGAGCGTGCCCTCCTGCCGGTAATGGACGGCCGTATCCAGGTCTCCGTCCAAGGGGAATGCACCTTCCCCGCCTCCGGGTCCTTCGGCAAGGCGCTGTTCCCAGGGCTCTTTCTCTGCCGGGGCGTCGGGATCGATGAATTCGAAGAGCAGCCCATCATCGGTCAGCGCATAGGCCTCCCTGTCCACGACGGTGTATTCGATCGAATAGTAGATCTCAAGCGGCTTTACGGTCATCAGCACACGGTCCACACGCACGCCGATGTCCTCATAGAGCACGGCTTCCGTGCTCACAAAGCAGTCCTCCGGAACGCTGGCCTGCGCGGCATCCGGCGTTTCCTGCGCGGAGGAGACAAGGGAGAGCGGCATGGAGGCCCTGCGGCAGCTTTGCTCATCAAATTGAGCGGCGGCATCGTCATACGGCGTGAGGAAAACGGTCAGCGTGACATCGCGCTCAGGCTGATCCTGCTGGAAGGTTTCCTCGATAAAGCAGACCAGCGTGCCGTCCTCCTCCAGAACAAATTCCCGCCAGCCGCTGCCTGAGCCGTCGGCCTCATCCTGTGTGCCGACGCTGACGAGGAACATGCTCGTGTAGCCGTTTTCTTCTTCCTGGTAGACATCCAGAATCGTGCGCGTGTCCGCTTCATCGACGGCCTCGCCGGGCAGCGTGATCAGGTTCTGCCAGGAGTCCTGGACAGCCGAATCCGGCGCCAGAAGCAGGGCCCCGCTGTGATGGGGAACGATGTCGAGCACGATGCGGGCCGTGCGTCCGTCGTAAAAGAGTTCCCGGATGTTGACATGGACGTCTTCCTGTGAAAAGGAGGCCACGTCGCTTTCCACATAGTCGGATGCATCTGCAGGAAGGAACGTGCGGGGAATTCCGCTCAGAAAATCGAGCAGGCCCGCACGATTTGCAGCGGCCAGCGCCGCCGTACACAGCAGGATGGCCATCAGCGCAAAGACCAGCGCCATGGATATTTTTTTCTTCACTTGAATGACTTCCTTTCCCCGCATCGCTTCCAGCGCCCGGCGGCGCAGCGCCGGGGAGACGCGCACAGCCTGCATGTCTTCATGCACAGCGCGATGGATTTCAGGTCTGTTCATGGATTCACGTCTCCTTTCAGCATCCTGCCAAGCAGCATGCGCGCCCGCCGCAGCCTTGTCGATACGGAATTCACCGGGAGATGCAGCGCGTCTGCAATCTCCCGCAGTTTCATGTCCTGATAATAGTACAGCACAACCACCTCACGGTATTTGCCCGGCAGGGCGAGCACCGCCTGCGTCACGGCGGAAGCCTCGCCCGTGTCTTGCGCGAACACCTGGGTCAACTCGTCAAAGGGCTGGCTTCTCCTGCTCAGGCGGAACCACCCGCTCCTGAGCATGTCGCGGCACACGTTCACCGCGATATGCGAAAGCCACGTGTACACGCTGCTCTCTCTTCGGAAGCCGGGCAGCGCGCGCCACGCCTTGACAAGCGTCTCCTGAAAGGCGTCTTCGGCCAGGTGCCTGTCGCCCATGTAGAGCAGGCACAGCCGCAGCAGCTCGTCGCCGTACTGCTCGACGAGCGTTTCCATGTTCAGTCCGTCTTCGGGCGTCCATGCGGGCCCCTGCATACTGCGCTCCAAACGGTTTCTCCTCGCTTTCCTCCGGCGCGTCCGCCGGTTTTCTGTATGGGTCTTCTTCTGTGTTTCACCCTTATAGACGGGGGCAGAGCGGCGTTTTCGTTCATCCGGACAAAAAAATAAGGGGCCTTCAGCCCTGCCTGCGCGCCGCCTGGCATCGCAGGCCAGCCCATGATATAATCATGAATGAAGAAAAATGCGGAACATAGGGGATCATACCGGCCCGCGGCGGCGCCGGACATCTGAAGGGAGGAATGCCGTGTGAAGCGGCTCCATATCGCGCTTTTGCAGCTCGCGCCGGAGGGCAGCCTGGAAAAGAATCTTCAAAAAGGGCTTGAAGGCTGTGAGCGGGCCAGGAAGATGGGCGCAGACATTGCGCTGTTCCCGGAAATGTGGAGCAACGGGTATGCCATATCCGGCAAGGCGGCAGCCGCCCTTGCGGCGGAGGCCATTCCGGCGGACGGCAAATTCATATGCACGTTTGCCAACCTTGCCGCGCGGCTTGACATGGCCGTGGGCGTCACGCTGCTCGAACGGTTCTCAGGCGGGCCGCGCAATACCCTCGTGCTGCTGGACCGCAGGGGAAAAACGGCGCTGACCTATGCCAAAGTGCACACATGCGACTTTGGCGACGAGCGCGTGCTGACGCCTGGGGATGCGTTTGCCGTGGCGGAGATTGACACGGCGGCGGGCCCCGTACAGGTCGGCGCCATGATCTGCTATGACAGGGAGTTCCCCGAAAGCGCCCGCATCCTGATGCTCAAAGGGGCGGAGATCGTGCTCGTGCCCAACGCCTGCCCCATGGAGATCAACCGCCTCTCCCAGCTGCGGGGCAGAGCATATGAAAACATGATGGGCATCGCCACGTGCAATTATCCGCAGGGGGTGCCGGACTGCAATGGACATTCCAGCGCGTTCGACGGGGTGGCATATCTGCCGGGATGCAGCGGCTCGAGGGATACCTGCATCTTGGAAGCGGGCGGGGAGGAAGGCATTTTCATGGCCGCCTTTGACCTGGACAGGCTGCGCACTTATCGAAGCGAGGAGGTACATGGAAACGCCTTCCGCCGACCGGAACGGTATGGACTGCTCGTCAGCAGAGAGGTAAAACCGCCCTTCATCCGGCCGGAGCGTCGGGGATAAGGCGGCGGGCCTGCGCAAAAACAGGAATCAGAGCGTGATCTCCCGCTCTTCCCCCAGGGTCACGCTTCCGCCCATCACAGCGCGCACCGCGTTTCCGCCTCGCATAAGCACGCGCACGTTGAGGCGTCCGCCGGGCTCATCAAATGAGAAGGCGTGCTCCCCGTCGGCCCGCTTTCGTGCCAGATACCAGGCAAGCGCCACCGAGCCGGAGCCGCAGCTGCTCTCCCAGACGCTTGTCCCTGTGGCGGGCACATGCACAAGCGGCGTCACATGGGCGCCTTTGACAAAGAGCACGCCCTGCGCATCACTGAGCGGCATGGCGTGAAGCACGGCCTGCGCCGCGTCCGCCGAGGGCGCGTTGTCCGTCACGATGGCGTGGGCAATGCCCTCCATGCGCACGACGGGGATTGTTTGCCCCCGTGCGCAAACCGTTTCTAAGGCCGTGGGCAGGGGCATGTGGGCATAAGCCGTGCCGCGCGCGGGATCCAGCCGCACATGCACAGGCCCTTTTGCGCCGCTGACGGAAATGGCGAGCTCCGTTTCGCCGCGGCCTCTGCGCGCGGCGGCCAGCAGAGCAAACGCGCGGGAAGCATTTCCGCAGAATTCTCCCCCCATCATGTCAAGACGGGGCAGGGGGGCGAGCAGGCTTTCCGGGCATGTGAAGCCCACCTGCTCAAAGCCCTCCGGGCAAAGAGCCATCATGCGCGCGGCGAGGGCGGCGCGCAGCTCCGGCGCGACGGGCGTGAGCACGAAGGCCGTCCGGTTTCCGGCCGGATCGGCGGAAATATAACGGATGCGCAAGCGTTTCACCTCTTTTTTGCCCGGAAAGGGGAGAAAGGGCCCTTGGGCCGGTCCGCAAGGCCGGGCGGGCGTTTGATAGAGCCATTGTACGCCGGATATCGGAAAAAAGCAAGGAGCCCGGCGGGCGAAATGCGCGGCCCGGGCCCGGTCAGTTCCGGCGGCCGGTACGTGCCCTTGCCCGGCGAATCGCGGATTCATAGATCTCCAGCGTTTGCCGGGCGATGTCGTCCCAATTCCGGTTTTCGCGGACAAAGCGGATCCGCGCGAGCCGGTCTTCCTCACGATCCGGCGTATGAAGCAGCGCGGCCATGCCGGCACGCAGGGCCTGCACATCGCCGGGCCGAAAATAGACGGCGTGGCGGCCGGCTGTTTCCATGTTTTCTTCCGTCGCGCTGACCAGGCACCGGGCCCCCATGCTCAGCGCTTCCAGCAGGCTGATGGACATGCCCTCCACATGGCTGGGGAGCACATACAGGCAGCAGCCGGAGAGCAACTCAGAAAGCGTACGGCCCGTGACGGCATCCGTCATCAGGATCCGGCTGTCCCGTGCGGCCATGGCGCAGATGCGGGACGTATAGGCATCTCCCGGCACGATGCGCCCTGCAAGGATCAGGCGCTTTTCCGTGTTCAGGCCTGAAAACGCGTCGATCAGCTCATGCAGCCCTTTTTCCGGAACAATCCGTGCGAGAAAGAGGATATATCCGTCCTTTTTAAGCCCCCAGCGCCGCGTGATTTCATCCGGCTCATGCCAAAGGGGACGGGCCACGCCGTTGGGCACGCAGTGCGGACACCGGCCATAACGCTTTTGAAAATAACGCTGCGCGCCGGCGGTGAGCACGATCAGCTCGTCGGCATGCAGCGCGGCGCTCTTTTCTCCCACCCGCAGAAAGAAGGAGGCAAGCCGGCCCCATTTTTCTCTCTTCCAGTCAAGGCCATGGATGGTCACAACCGCAGGCACGCCGGCCAGACGCGCAAGAAGCGCGGCGCAGGCCGGTCCCTCAGCGTGCAGGTGAATCACATCGCATCCATCACGGATGGCGCGCAGAACGGCGCGTGCGGCGCCCGCAAGCACGCCCGGCCCTCCCGGCAAAACCGTGCCCACGTTCCAGATGCGAATGCCGCGGTGCGTATGCGCGCCGCACCGTCCGGCCGGCGTGCCGGGCGCAGCTCTGTTATAGCATGTGACATCGTGCCCCAGTCCGGTCAGGCGTGCGGAGAGTTCCTCCACCGCCACCTCCACCCCGCCTTCGCGGGAGGGGACGCGCTTATGGCCGATCATGGCGATCTTCATCGCACCGTCATCCCCCTGGCTTCGTGCCGTCAGAAAGGCAGGAAACGCGTCTTTTCCGCTTGTGCGGGAACAGGCGCTGCCCTGCCGATTTTCTCTGTATTTACCATTTTACCGGATGCAGAGAGGATTGTAAACGGAGGACATTCAAATCTTTTGTTATTTGTTATATATCAGGCGCGAAAAGGTTGACATGCAATTTTTCAAAATGATAGGATATATATCAAGAAGATAAAACGAAAAAAACAAGTCCGGAGGAAACGCGCGCATGATGCACAAAAGCTTTCAAAACGCGGCCTGCGGCGCGTTTGCCCAGGCGGTATACGTATGCACGCAGTTTGTGATGCGCACCGTGTTTATTCGGGAACTCGGCGCGGCCTTTGCGGGGCTGGATGCGCTGATGGCGCACATCGTGCATGTGTTGTCCGCCGCGGAAATGGGCCTTGGCACAGCCGTCGCATACAGGCTCTATGCGCCTCTGGCACGAGGGGACGCCCTGGAGGTGGCGCAGATGACGGGGCTGCTTCGAAGGGGATACCGTACGGTGGGCTGTGTAATCCTCGGGGGCGGCCTGTGCGCATGGCCGTTTGTGCACCGGATGATGGCGGATGCGGCGTTTTCCCCCGCCAGGGTCCGCGCCGCGTTTGCGCTCTGTGTGCTGGAAGAAGCGGTCCCGTATTTCTTTTCCTACAGGCGTGTGCTTCTCTTTGCGGATCAGCGCGGTTTTCTTGCCGCGCGGGCGGATATCGCCTGTCGGCTGATCACCTGCGCTGTGTGCACGGCGATTCTCGTGCGGACGGGCGATTATCTCTTTTTCCTGTTTGCGCGGCTTGCGCTGTCGTTGGCAGGGCATGTTTCCGTTTTTTATCTGGCCGCCCGGCACTATCCCTTTTTGGGCCGGCCTTCTGTGCCGGCGACAAAGATACAGCGCCGGCAGGTGAGGCGGGATCTGTGCGACCTGGCGGCAGGGACCGTGAGCGGACGGATGACCGCAGAGGCGGATGGCATTTTGATCTCCGCGATGGTTTCGACCGTCTCTGCGGGCATATACAGCAGCTATGCGCTGGTCATCCGCGCGGGAAAAGGGGTGTTTTCCAGCCTGGCCGCCTCGCTGACCGGCATGCTGGGCAGCTTGTACGCCTCTGGAGACAGGAGAAAAGCGGAGGAGGCGTTCAGCCGGATGGAGTTTGCCTTTGGCGCGGCGGGAATCGCCGCGGGAGCGGCCGTATACTGCGGCCTGACGCCGCTGATCCGCCTGTGGCTGGGAGAAGGATACACACTGGGCAGGGACGCGCTGTTTGTCTGTGCGATGAACACGTTTCTTGGAATTGCGCGCGAGCCGCTTTGGCGCATGGCCTCCTGCTGCGGGCTGTTTGTTTGGGATAAGTGGGTTTCCATTCTGGGAGGCGCGGCAGACGTGCTTGTCAGCGTCGCGTTGGGCAGGCGGTTCAGCCTGACGGGCATTCTTCTTGGAACGACGTGCACGCTGGCCCTGCAGACGGGGCTAAAAACGTGGCTGCTGTACAGCAGGCGGCTGCGCCTGCCGGCCCGCATGGCGCTTGCCCGCTGGGGGAAACGCGCGCTGCTCGCGCCGCTTTGCATGCGGACCGCATCGATCCTCTGCAGCCGGATCCAGACAGGATGGGAAATCGGAGATCTGGCCATGCATCTGGCGACAGCCGTGATCGTGAGCGCGCTGGCGGTGGCGGCGGTCTTTGGGCGCACGAAGGAATTTGCCGCCTGCATGGTGCTGCTGCGCCGCCATGCCGGGCGGGCGGTTTGCCACAAAGGATACCGGAGGAGGGATGTGGATGGAAACGGCAAGAAGGCGGCGAAGCGGGGGCCGGATCGCTTTTCAAAACCGAAGCAGAGGAAAAAAGCGGGGGCATAAGGGCTTGCGGGCTTTGCCGCACGCTGCTTTGGCCGTGCTGGCGGCGGGGATCTGCCTGGCGATTGTTCTGGTTATGGGGATCGACGCCATCAGCCGTGCGTCCGTCACGCTGTCGTTTTCCTACGCGGGTATTGAAGAGGGCCTGGCTCCCGACGGGACATGGCTTGACCTGAGCGAATTCGGCTCGGAGGAAAACGTGCGCGCGGCCCTTGGCACGCTGGGGCTTGAGCAGGTGTTGGATGCGCAGACCGTGGCAAAGAGCCTTGCGGTGCTCCCGGCTTCGCAGGAGGCGGAAGAACAGCCCTACTTCTCCGCCTCGTACATCCTTTGCCTGAGACTGCCGCTCTCCTGCGCGCGCATCGTGCCGGCCCGGCGCCTGCTGGCAGCGCTGTGCGACGCCTATCGGGACGGGATGGCCGCCCGGCACGCCGTTACGGCGCAGGCTCTGACGGGGGCGCTTGACCGGACAAAAGGCATGCAGGGACAGCGGGCGCAGCGCTATGCGGAGCTTGTCTGTGCGCGGGCCGTGCGATTTCTGGAGATGCGAAACCGGGAAGCGGGCACATTCATGGATGCGGAGGGAACGGCGTTTTCCGCGCTGCTGGCCAGGGCGCGCCAGCTGGAGGAGGCGGCCGGAGGGATTTCCCTGCAGGCGCTTGAGGAGCTTTTGGAGCAGCTTGAAAGGCTGGACGGCGCATATGTTCGCCAGACGCTTCTAAACCGCATCGTGTTTTCCGAAGGAAGCGGAGGGGAAGGGCATGGATGTTTTTGACGTGCTGGAGGCATGGAAACGGGGAGGAAAGGGGATCGCCGCGATGTGCCTTCTTTTCTGCCTGCTGACGGGCATATACTGCGCCCAAAAGCAGGAAACCACCGCATCGGCGGTGATTGCATTAACCTGCACGGCCGAAAACGGAGAAGAAGGGGAGACCGCGTGGGAAAGGGATCCGCAGATTTTCCGTTCCCCGGCTGTTGTGGACGATGCGATGGCCCGCCTGGGGATGCGGGGAAGCGTGGAAGAGGTGCGCTCCCGCATGCGCGTTCGCGCCAGAGCGTCCCAGGAGGGGGAAGACGGCGGACTTTACGAGGTATCCTACACCACGCATGGCGGCAGGGCCCAGGCCATCCGCGTGCTGGACGCGGTGCTGCACAGCGCGCTTGCATGCTATGGAGAGCGCCACACGGCGCCGCTCACGTTTTCTATGGCGAACGTGGATGCCCTCGCGGATGCTTCCTATGCCGACCGGGCCCAAGCTATGCGGGACACGGCGGATGAGGCGATGGCCGCTTTAAGGACGCTCGCCGCAGAAGCGCCGGATTATTACAGCGCCCAGACGGATCTCTCTTTTGCAGACCTTGAAGATCTCTTCCTCTTTGCGCGGGAGGGCATTCCCTGCGCACAGGAGCCCGTTTCCCCGGTTATCCAGCCGGAAGGGCCGGAAGATGCGGCGGAGCTGCTTGAAGCGGCGCGGGCGGCGCTGGATGAGGCATGCGGCCTTGCAGCGCAGACGGTGAAGGAATATGGCCGCTGGAAGGCTGCGCAGCATGTCGCCCTGCGGGGGAGCATCGCCGTGTCGCAGCGGCTGGATCCTCGCGTCTATATGGCGCTTGCGCTGGCGGTGTCTCTGATCTTGGGAGGCACGCTGGCGGTGGCCTGGGCGCGCGTAAAGGCGCCTGGGACACGGCCATGACGCAGCGCGGCGCAGGGCTGATGGGGACGTGCACACTGCTGATGGCCGTCGCTTTTTTGAGCAGCTGTTACCGCCTGCCGGTCGGCGTCAAATACGGCATCAATCTTCTGCTGATCACGATGGCCGTCTTTTCCTTTCTGGCGCGCCCCCGGGAAGAGAAGGCCGCGTTCTGCCTCCGCTTTATAGGGATTTACATGGCGGCGTATGCCCTGGCATGGATGTGGTCGGCGGTTATATGGATTGTGCGCCTGAGCCCGCCGGGCTATGTGCTGCGCGGCACGCTCAACACGGTTTACATGCTCACCAACATCGGATGCGCCGGTTCTCTGTTTTACCTGCTGGGGCGCCGGGCGCTTGGATGCGTGTGGGCCGCGATGGCGATGGCACATGCCGCCGTGCTGGCGGAGGTCGTCCTCGAAAAGGGGCTGACGCCGCTTTTAGGGGAATACGCGCAGCTGCTCGCCAGCTTCGCCGCACAGACAGGGCCCGTCGTGCGCAGGATGGAGCTGCACGACATGGTGCCCGGCTGGGGCATGCTGCTGCTGTTCCTCCTGATGCAGCCCCTGCAGCCCGCAAAGCCGGGATGGCGGCGCGCGGGGCGGCGGGCCGGGTTTCTGCTCGCGCTGCTTTTTTTCACCATGGGCCTCAAGCGCATCTGCGTGCTTGCGCTGGCCGCGGCGCTGCCTGCCGGCGCGCTGTACACCCGTGCGCACGAGCGCGGAAGGCGGCAAATGATGCGGATGTTTTCCCTTCTGGCGCCATGCCTGGCCTTTGCCTATCTGGGGATGATCCGCAGCGGATGGCTGTTTCAGGCCGCGCGGCAGCTGCACGTGAGCCTGAGCGGACGGGAAGCGATTTTTTCCGCCTATCGTGATTTTTATACGCTTTCCCCGCTGGATACCGGGCTGGGGGTACGCTTCATCTATCATTACGGCAGCACGGGAGGCGGCGTGGAGGCGCTGCACTGCGAGCTGCTTGGCATGTATATCGAACTCGGTTTTTTTGTCTGGCCGGTCTGGCTGTATGCCATTTCCGGCCTGCGCGTCCGCCTTGTGGCGCGGGCATATGGCTCTTCGGCCGCGCGGTTTGCCTTTGCCGCCTCTGTGTATGTGCTTGTGACGTTTGCAACGGACAACACGCTTTATCAGCATCCCATCCATGTGCTGGGATGCCTGCTTTCCATGATCTGCTGTGCCAAGGAGGAGAAAGGGGAGGGCCGTCATGCGGATTTTGATCGTGCGCAACTATCCCACGACGTTGGATCCGGCGGACCGGTGCTACAACATTCAGGAGATCGGGTTGGCCCGCGCGCTCAGAAAAAAGGGGCATGCATGCGACGCGGTCTTCTGGTGCGCCCGTTCGGGCCGGCGCGTGGAGATCCCCTGTGAAAACGGCCCGATGCAGGTGTTTTATATCCGGGCGGCCCGCGTGCTCAAATGCGGCGTTTTCTCCCGGGAGCTTGACGCGCTGGCAGAGCGGTATGATGTGGTGCAGCTCAGCGAATACCATCAGATTCAGTCCTTCCTCTACGCCCGGCGCTTTCAGGAAAAGGCTGTGATCCTCCACGGGCCGTATGCATCCGCCTTCACCTGGCGCTATAACCTGCTCTGCCGGGCGGCAGACCGGCTTTTTCTTGGACGCTACAAGCGGCTTGGCACACATTTCATGGTCAAGAGCGACCGGGCGGCCGGGTTCCTGCATGCAAAGGGCATCGCGCAGGAGCGGATCGACCGCGTCTATGTCGGGCTGGATGAGCAGGCGTTTGAGGGAACGAAGGAGGAGGCCGCTCTGCCGCCCGCCCTGTGCCGGGCGCTGGCGGAGGAGGGCCCGGTGCTGCTCTACGTCGGCGCGATTGAGCCGCGCAGAAAGAGCCTGTTTCTGCTGGACACGCTGAGCGCAGTACGCGGCGTTTTGCCCGGCGCGCGGCTGATCGTTGTGGGGCAGGCAAAGGGAATTTATGGCCGGAAATGGGCCGCGCACATGCGCCGGGCGGGGCTTAACGGGGCTGTCACATGGGTGCCGCGGCTCAGGCAGCCGCAGTTGCCGGCACTGTACCGGCGGGCGGATGCATTCCTGTTTCCCACGGAGTTTGATATCTTCGGCATGGTGCTGCTGGAGGCGATGTACTTTGGCGCGCCGGTGGTGGCTTCCCCCTGCGCGGGGACGGATACGCTGATCCGCGACGGGGAGAACGGCTTTGTGCCTGCGCAGGACACGCCGGTGTGCTGGATGGAGCGGATTGTGGAGCTGGCCTCTTCGCCGGCTCTGCGCGGCCGCGTCATCCGGGCGGCGCGGGAGCGCATCTGCGCGGGCTTTACGTGGGATGTGATCTGCGAACGGTATTTGCGCAGCTATCGCAAAAAGACCGGCGGGGAGGGAAGCAGGGCGTGAAAACCGTCTGCATCAGCGTGATCATCCCGGTTTTTAACGCAGGAAAGACGCTGGGCGCCTGCCTGGACTCCGTGCTGGAGCAGGGCTTCGGCTCGTTCGAGGTGATTGTGGTGGACGACGGCTCCACGGACGGATCACCGGCCCTGGCCTGTGAATACGCGCGGCGGGATGCGCGCGTGCGCCTGATCCGGCAGAAGCATGGCGGCGCATCCTCGGCGCGAAACAGGGGCATGCGCGCGGCAAGAGGGCGATACATCCTCTTTGCGGACAGCGATGATGCTCTCGCGGACGGCGCGCTGGCGATTCTCTGGCATGCGGCGGATGCCCAGAAGCTCGATATCGTGCGCTGCGACCTGTTTCGGGAGGATGCAGGCATCCTCCGCGCGGACAGCCGCGGGGCCCGCCTGCCCCGCGGCGTGATGACCGGGCCGGCCTTTTTCAGCGCGGCGCTCGCGCGGGACGCCTACCGATGCCATGTGGGCGCGGGGCTGTTCAGCCGCAGCATGCTTTTACAAAACGGCGTCTGGTTTTATGAGGGGATTATCTGCGAGGATGAGCTGTTTACCCCGCAGGCGCTGCTGGCGGCGCGCCGCGTGCGGCATGTGCCCCATTGCCTTTACAGGCATGTGATGCGGGAGGGATCCGTCATGCGCAGCACGGACCGGCGGACACGGGGCGAAAGCCTGCTCACCGTCGCCTATGCGCTGGAAGGCATGCTGCCCCGCGTGCCGGAAAGCTGCCGCAGGGCCTGGAAGCGGAACATGCTGGGCAAGTATTTTTGCGGCTACACGATTGCGCGCATGTACCGCCCGCAATTCCGCGGCCGCCGCTCTTCCGCCTTTGTGTTCCGGCACGCATGCTGCGCAAAGGACTGGCTTCGGGCGTGCGTGTGCGCGCTCAATGGACGGCTGTTCTGTGCGCTCAACGCCGCGGGAATGCGGGCAAACAGGCGGCGCGGCGTTGTGCGCAGCTGACGGCCGACGGGCCGGGAACAAAGGCCCCAGAGGGGGGAAAGGCAGATCCTCAATAAAGATCCATCAAAGAACGGAAAGAAAAAACGAAAGGGCAGAGGATGGAACAGACAGGGAAACCGGAAAGAAGGCAGGGGAAACAGGGCGTGGCGGACGTGTCCATCATCGTGCCGGTGTATGGTGTGGAACGCTTCCTGCGGGCCTCGGTTGAAAGCATGCGGGCACAGACGCACAGGCAAATTGAGATCCTTCTCGTGGAGGATGGAA
>DVMG01000184.1 GCA_018715105.1 Candidatus Ventricola intestinavium | reverse complement strand
CCGCAGGACAACGGGAGAAACCGAATTCAACTACTTTGACCTGTTTGCCGAGCAGCTGACTGCACGCGGCCTTGCATTTTTCCGCATGAGCACGCGGGGCGTCACGCCGGCGGATCAGCCGCCGCTTTATTGTGAAATCGACGAGGCGGCTTACCAGACCTATCTGCCCAGCAACACCGTGCGCGATATCGAATCCGCTGTAACAGCCCTGCTGGCGGATGAGCGGCTTGCCGGGGCGCAGGTCTATCTTCTGGGCTGGAGTGAAGGCACGGCCGTGGCCCCTCTTGTGGCCCAGCGCGGCCAGGTGCGCGTGGATGCTCTGCTCCTGGCAGGATACATGAACGACCGGATGGAGGATGTTCTCCTGTGGCAGCAGACAGGCGGGGCAAGCATGGTCTTCTATCGCCAGTATTTTGATGCCGATGGAGATGGAAGCATCTCCAAAGAAGAATTTGAAGCCGACCCTTATCAGATTGCCGCCGCGCTGGGCGCAGGCTTTGAGCAGATCGATGTGGACGGCAGCGGAAGCCTGACGGCAGAGGACTTTGCCCTCATGCTGAAGCCGGATCGCGAGGCTCTTTTTGACGCCATTGAACGAGGGGATGATGCTTGGCTGCGTGATCATTATTCCGTGCGGCTGACCAGCGCCTGGTTCATGGATCACCGCACGCTGGCCCCCAACAGCGAGACGCTGCCCACGCTTGATCTGCCCATCCACATTTTTCACGGCGTGTACGATGGAAACACCCCCGTGGAAGGGGTGTATGACGTGCAGTCGCGCTTTGAGGCGCTTGGCAAAGATAACCTCACGGTGCACATTGTTCCCGATGCGGATCACGACCTGAATTATCTGCAGTATGTCTACACCGGCGAGCTGCCGCAGGGATTTCAGGATCTGTTTGATACCTGTGCGGCGCTGTAAAAGGCTGGAAAGATCCCTTTTCCAGGGCCATGCCATGCGGCCATGCGCATAAAGAAAGGCCTCTTCTTGTCAGGCTTTCGGCACACAGAAGGCTCTGTTCACGCGAGAATCCGCCCGCCCTCATCAGGGCAGACGGATTCTCTTTTCCTTTTTTCCCTTATTTTCCCTTATAGAAGCAGGCGCTTCCCTTCTATCCGGCATAGAAAGCCCCGGAAACCGGCAAGATCTCTGCCTGGTTTCCGGGGAGAGGGTGCCTTTTAGTCGGCAAACGCCTGGCCGATGGCTGTGCCAATCGCCTGGCAATCCACCGTCGCGCCGGAGATGATGTCCACATTCACGCTCTGGGCCTCCAGAATCGCGCCGACATAGTCCTCCAGCTGCTCGTCGGTGATGAGCATGCTGTCGCGTCCGCCGGTGATCTCAATGGCGGTCAGGCTGCCATCCTGAACGGTGATGGATACCTCGATCTCATCATGCATGCCGTCCACCGTGGCCGTGTAAGTGCCGTCCTCCGCGCCGGCCCAAGACGGCTCTGCGGACGCCGCTGCCACTTCCCCTACCTCACTGGCCCCGCCAAAGGCGGTCTGCGCAGCGGTGCGGCCGGAAAGCATGGCCTCAGAGAGGAACACGCCGTTCTGATAGAGGTTGGACACATAGCTGCCCAGCTCGCCGGCCTCATACAGGCCCGGAATCGGCTGATCGTTCCAGTCAAGCACGCGGGAAGCGGTGTCACGCTTCGCACCGCCGGTGGTGGCCACGAGCGTCGGCGTGATGGAAACCGCATAGTACGGTGCGGTGTCGATCTTTTCCATGGTTGCGGGATCGCGGCCGAATTCCTCGTCCACCCCGGCCTCGCAGGCCGCGTTCCAGGCGTCGATGGTCTCCTGAAGCTTCTCAGGATCGCGGCCGAGCTTCTGCGCCAGCTCCTCGATGGTATCCGCCTTGATGATCCAGCCCTTTTCAATCTCCGCCAGGTTGTCGTTGCTCCAGGTGTAACCCTCCGTTGTGGTGGGCCAGCTCAGCCACTGGGAGGCGATGGAGCCCGCCGCGCGCGTCTTCTCATCGAAGATCAGGTCCACCGGCAGCGCGCGCTCATGGGGCAGATCGACATAGCGGCCATACTCCATGTACTTCATGTGCTGGCGGTGATAGCCATAGGATTCGTTGTAGAACCGCTCTCCCTCGGAGTCGATCTCAATCCAGGAATGGCCCGCCATGGTGAAGTTGCGCATGAACGTGGCCTCATACTCCGGCACCTTGATGCCCAGCCAGAAGCCGCCGGACTGGGTCTGGTTCTTCATATGCCACATCTGCGCGCCGGCCTGCATGAGCATCTTGATGCCGTCGCCGGTGTTGCCGGGCGTGCCGGCGGTGTAAACCGTCTCCATGCCGTGGAAATCGCGCTGCATCTGCAGGTTGTTCTCATAGCCGCCGCAGGCCAGCAGCACGCCCTTTTCCGAGCGGATCGCGATCTCTGTGCCGTCTGCCTGGCGGGCAATCACGCCGGAAACCTCCTTGGTAAACGGATCCTGCACAAGGGATACGGCGGGCGTCTCATAAAGCACCTCAATGCCCCGGCTCTCCGCCGCCTTGGCAAAGCAGCGCCACACACCGCCGTTTTCAAACGTTGCGCCCTTGGCGCGCAGATGTGCGGAGCAGCCGTCAAACACAGAGCCCTCAAACGTGTCAAACTCTACGACCATGGAGCCCCACTTCAGTTCGCCGCCGCCGACATAACCGGCCTCATAGCCTACGCTGTCGGCCACAAACTGGATCCACGGAAGCTGATCCGCAAATCCCTGGCACAGCCAGGTCAGATACTCATCCGGGATCGGGTTGGGCAGGTTGCAGTTATACAGATAGGTCTTGAGCGTCTCCACAGCGCTCTGCGCCGGCACCAGGAACGTCTGCCCGGAGGCAATGGAGTTGCCGCCCGCCAGCTCGACGGGCATTTTCTCAAGCACCAGGATTTCCGCATCCGGGTCGATATCATGGGCCTCTACAGCGGCGGCGGCCCCCGCCAGGCCGAAACCGACCACCAGGAAATCCACCTCACGGTCCCACTGCTCGATGTTCTGGGTGGGCGTCACCCAGTTTTCTTCCGCACAGGCCCCGAAGCCGACAGCCAGCGCCAGCGTCAGGCACAGCAGTGCACAGAGCATCTTTTTCATTCAGATTCTTCCTTTCTTCTTCCTGGGTTGTTTGGGTTCTGTCCTCTTCATCGGGATTTCGCAGTTTTCTGACGATGATGAAAATTTTTGTCACATTTTCTCCTGATTCTCGTCACATTTCATCGTCTTTACGCTTATTATACA
>DVMG01000183.1 GCA_018715105.1 Candidatus Ventricola intestinavium | reverse complement strand
GATATGTGGGTCTTAAGGGTGTATCGCGATACGGAAGAGACGAAAGGAAGGATGGACGTGGAAGGAAAGCGAGAACGCGATGCGCGTTTCGTGGAAGCCATCCGCCAAAACCGGGCTGGAATGTTTTGCGTTGCGCGCATGATGCTTCGGTCGGACAGCGACGCCGAGGAAGCCGTGGCGGATGCAACGGAGAAGGCCTATGCGCACCTGTATGCGCTGCGCAACTGGCAGTGTATCCGCCCGTGGCTCATGCGTATCACCATCAACGCCTGCCACAAAATCCTCAGACGGCGAAAAAGAGAGATTCCCTGCGACGATATCGGGGCGTTTGAACGAACGGCGCCGCCGCAAGCGGCAGAGGGTGTCTGGGCCTTTGTGGAGCGGCTGGAGCCGTTGTATAGCCTGCCCCTGACGATGTACTATGCGCAGGGCATGAAACTTGAGGAGATTGCCAAAGCGCTGCACGCCCCAAAGGGCACGGTTTCGGCACGCATGACGCGCGGAAAGCAAAAGCTCAGACGCATGATCGAGGAGGAAAGAGCATGAATGAGCATGAACTGGAAGAAAGACTTCATCATGAGCGGATCATCCTGCCGGAAGGATTTGACGGGCGTCAGGAAGCGGTTCTCTTTCGCGCCATGGCGCATAGACGCAGACCGGCTAAAAGAACCCTTGTGCTTGCGGCAGCGCTGGCGCTGCTGATGTGCGCGACGGCACTTGCCGCAGACGGCCTGGGGCTGGCCTTCTTCTGGCGCGATGCTTCGCCGGAAGCAGAGGCGCTTGTGGAAAAGCACATTCCCCAGTCGGGCGGTCAGCTTGATGATGCGACGTTCACGGTCCGGGAAGCGGTTTTCGATGGGAACACATTGCAGGCTGTCGTGGCAGTGCAAGGCGCTCACGGAAAGCGCGCGGTGATGCAGGGCTATAACGGCAATGTCAGCGCGGATAGCGTGCTTGTGGATTGCGGCGAAGAGGGCAGCATCGAATGGGCGGATGAAGAGGATGGCACGCTGCTTTTGTACATCAGCCAGGCGATTTCCTCTGAGGAGGCGCAGCTCAGTGTCACATGGCCATGCAGTACGGCGCTGGCTAGTGCGGATGGTTCAAGGTGGGTAAGCCAGCAGTCGGGTGTGCTCCACTTCGAGGTGCCGCGCATTGAGGCGCAGACACTGAGGCTGTCTGCAACGGTCGATTGGAGCGGCCTTCTGACCGTGACGGATGTTGAAGTGGCTTACACGCCGCTGGGCATGGATCTGCAAATCCGCTATGTGCCCGGGGAAAGGCTAAAAAACGCAGTGCCTTTTTTCTATGTCGAACGGGAGGAGGATGCGGTCAATCATCGCGGAGGCGAAATCAGCCGCACGGGCAATGCGCAGGATGGCTATACCTTGCATGCCCGGTTTTACACGCCAGACAGCTTGCCGCATACGCTGACGCTTGGCGTGCGCGGGATGGAAGAGAGGGTTTTGTTTGACTTTGACAGGCAGACTGCGACGCTGATTGCAAAGGAGGCAGAATAATGAAATACGGGTTGCTGCTGGCATGTGCCTTGATGGCCAATGTGAGCCTGGCCTCGGCTGAAGTGGTGAGCGCGCCCCTGCCGGACAGGCGTATTCAAACGACGATTGAGCGCCAGGCGTATACGATCACCGTGGATGCGGACATCTATGGGGAGACGATTGACAGCGTGCAGGCCTACCGGGTCACGACGCTGGATTTGGGCGAGAATCCGGAAGATGCGTTTGACCTTGCGCTGTGGTTTGATGAAACCGTGCCGCTTGCAAAAAAGAACTACGACAGCATCGCGTTTTTCCCTCAGGGGGAAGAAGATCAGATCCTTTGGCGCGATGAGGCGCGTTTCAGCCCCTATGCGATCACCTTTCAACGGGCGACTCACGCGCGACTCGAGTTTCCGTTTGAACGCCTTGCCGTGGAAGGCATCACCGAATCGGTGGATACGCAGCTGCTGGAGGGATTTTCTTTCCAACAGGCGGAGCGGGAGATCAGTCCGATTCTCGATGCGCTGGGCGTGACGATCCAGCGCGAGCCGGTTTTCGTCTCCTGCATGACGCTGAATGACTGGGAAACGGAAACCGGGAAGAAGCTGGCATATGGCGTCGCGCCGGACGAATCCGTCATTGAGGACTGGACACAAGAGGATGAGAGCTGCCTGATCCACTACCGCCAGCTTTTCCATGGCTTGCCCATGATGGAGACAGACGAGCACATGCCCGGCATCGTGGAGTGGGAAACGCCCAAGACCCTGGTCTGCGCGTTGTGGAGCCGCAGAGGGCTGGAAAAACTCGAGTTCCCCTTTGTCGTGGGAACGCAAAAGGCGCTGGGTGAACCCTTTGAGCCGATCACGGCGGATGAGGCGCTTGCTGCCTGCCAAGCTGCCGATATGAACCTGGGCGAGTGGCGCAAGCTGCACGTTTCGCGGATGGAACTGGGGTATGTGATGCTGGCCCGGAATATCGCCCAAACGGAAATTGAAGCGCGGCCCGCATGGCTGATTCGCATCTGGGGAGAAATCCTGGGCAATATGGAGAGCGTAGTGGCCGCAGTGGACGCGCAGACCGGCGAAATGCTGCTGAACCGATAACCTCATACAAGGTTTCCCCGCCTGGCAGGGCTTTGCCGGGCGGGGAAATGGCTTTGTATCCGGTTTTGGGGCTGTGCATTGCATGGGCTTTTTCGCAAGAAAAGAAGGTTTTTTTACATGACAGGAGAATTTTTGGATATATACATCGTCTAATCTCATAGGAAGTGTTTAAGTCAAGAGAAAGGGGAGAAAACACATGGGAAAGCGGATGACAAAGCATCTGGTCGGCCTGGCGCTTTTGGTTTTTCTGGCGGGGCTTTGCGTGCCCGCGCTGGCAGGCAACACGCTGATGAACGTTTACATCGAAAAGGAGACGCTCAATGAGGAGGAGGCCGCCCAAAAGGCCATTTGCAGCAAGAATGGCGAGCTGCGGGTGACGCGCCAGTCGGTCTATCCCTGGGATGAAGAGGGGACCCGCTGGTCGGTGTTTGTGGAGCTGGAAAACACATCAGACGGTCCGATCGTGATGGATGAGACGTGGCTGTACACCTGCAAGGCGGACAAGGAGACGACGGCCACCTGGCATTTCCCGCAGATCGACGGCGCGTTCTACCGCACGGCCGTGCGCTTTTACCCGGGCGAGCGGGTGATCCTGTATGCGGGATCGGAGCCGGTGTATGCGTCGCAGTCTGATGCGGATGGGCAGTATACGGGGGAGCTGGTCTGCGCGGAAGGGCTCGATCCGATCGCCGGAAAGATGCGCAGCGCCAAACTGCTGCGCGTGCGCATCAGCAGCCGGGATACTTCGATTTCCACCGCGTTCAACCCGGCCATGGACGAGATCTGCGTGCCGGTGCAGGCCGATGCGCTGATTGCGGAGGGTAAGCTGACCCTGGTGGTGCAAAACGATCAGGATGAGCCGGCGGTGTATCGCACGCTTGGTGCCGTGCTCTGCGATGCGCAAGGGAACATCGTCGATGTGCTCAGGGAAGCGACGGTGACCTTGCAGCCGGGCGAGAGCCTGACGCTTGAAAAGGAGCTGCCGCCCTATGTGACGGATGGTATGCTCGAGGGCGCACGGATTGAGCCCTATGGCTATATGCTCAGAAAGGATGTTGAGGCCCTGTAATTGCGCGGTTATGCGCCGAAAAGCAGGATAAAGGCGCATAAAAGCGCAAAAAAACGTTGACATGACTTGAAAAATATGATAGAATAGCACCCGTGAATGGAAAAGTTCTGTGCCTAAGACAGCCGGATGGCGCGCTCTGCGCGCCGTAAAGGGGTTCCCGCCGGCCGAGGTGCGAGTGCAATAGACCGTGAATGTGGTTTTCTGCCCTTGCGCCCAGCGCAGGGGCTTTTCTTTTCCGAAACCTTTCGGGAAGGAGGAAAATGACCATGTCCAAGAATTTAGAAGCGAAGAAAGTCGTTGTTTCCGAAATCGAGGAGAAGATCGAGAAGGCGGAGTCCATCGTGATCGTCGAGTATAAGGCGCTCACCGTGGAGGCCATCACCGCGCTGCGTGCGAAGTGCCGTGCCGCCAATGTCGATTACTGCGTGCTGAAGAACACGCTTGTGCGCCGCGCGCTTGCCAACAAGGGCATCGCGATCGACGAGAAGCTCCTGGAAGGACCCAATGCCTTTGTCTTCGGCAACGGCGACCCGGTGTCGGCTCCCAAGCTCATCAAGGAGTTTATCACCGCAGCCGAGAAGGACAAAAAGACATCCCCGCTGACCATCAAGGCCGGCATCATGGACGGCGCTGTGCAGAGCGTGGAAGAGGTCAAGGCCCTGGCCGATATCCTGCCGCGCGATCAGCTCATTGCCAAGATCATGGGCTGCCTGAATTCTCAGGCGACCGCTCTGGCTTACGTCATCAAGGCGATTGTGGACAAGCAGAGCGAAGCGGCCGCCGAGTAACACGCCCGCAGGGAACGCCGCATAGACGGCGCAACAACAAAACAAAATTTGAGATGATGGAGGTTTATTACCATGGAAATCAATGAGATCGTTTCCGCGATTGAGAGCCTGACCCTGATCCAGTGTTCCGAGCTTGTG
>DVMG01000182.1 GCA_018715105.1 Candidatus Ventricola intestinavium | reverse complement strand
ATTGAATATAACAGCCCATTTCCCGTTATGCTTGTCACGACCACGGATATCACGCGCTTCAAGGAGAACGAGCAGCGCCTGATGGAGGTGAATGAGCGGCTGCAGACGGCCTTTGAGCAGACAACACAAAGCCTTTGGGAAGTCGATGTGCAGGCCGGAACATTCAGCATTTTTGATCCGGAAGGAAAATTCTGCACGCCGCAGATGACCCGGGCCCCATTTCCATCCGCCCTCATCACCAACGGCTGGATTCATCCCAGCTCAGCCGCGCGTTTTCAGGAGTTCGCCTCCGAGCTGCTGGGAGGGCGGATGCAGGGGTATGGCAATTTCATCATCCAGTATTACCACACGCGCTGCTATGGCTGGGCGGCCCTGTCTTACCGGATGCTCTACGATGAGGTGGGGCGGGCCGTAAAGGCGGTCGGCATCATTGAAAGCATGCCTCAGAATTTTGTGGGGCAGGAGACAAAGTCCATTCTGAAGCGATCTCTGCCGGAGGCCCTGTCCCCCTGTCTGATCATGGCGCTGCGGGCCAACCTGACCCGGGATACGGTGCATGAGCTCTGGGTGGAGGGGAAGGACTGGAGCGCGCGCGCCGGGGAGGAGAGCTGCTCCCAGCTGCTCCGGCGTGAAGTGGACAAACTGTTTTCCCAGGATGACCGACAGACGCTGATTCGCTACTTTGATCGAGAGACCCTGCTTGCGCATTTTGCCGGCGGGCAGAGCTGGCTGTCGGTGGAATATCGCCGCGTGGATGGAGGGGGAAACATCCGCTGGGTCAGCCATGTGATCAACCTGGTTCGGGATCCCCTGGATCAGGAGGTTTACCTGTTTGTCTTCCTCAGCCAGCTGGATAAACGCCGCCAGTGGGAAAGAGGGCTGGGAGACGCGGTCACCCGGGACAGCGTCACGGGATTATATGACCGGGCCACCACGCGGGCGATGGCAGAGTTTCAGATCAACCGGCGCGGGCCCGCTCTGTGCGCCGTGGCGCTCATTCAGCTGGGCGGATTATTCCGCCTGTATGCCGGGGACAGGCAGGGCCTGGATCAAAATCGGCATGCGATCGCCGCGGCCCTTTCCGTTGCGCTGGGAACCAACTGCGTCATGGGGCAGTACAGCACGGATCAGATTCTGGTTTTCTTTCCGGAAACCGCGTCTAAGATGAAGCTGCGCAAACAGATTGAGGATGCGTTTTCCTTCGTTCGGCTCATGCTCACCGGCAGCCGGACGCTCGAATCCCTGCGATTTGTGGCAGGGGTCCTCTGTGTGCCTGCCAGGGAGGCTCATTATGGGGAGATGCTCGCGCAGGCGGCCAGGCTCTGCCAGCTGTGGGAAAATGCTGCCGCAGACACCGTGGCATTTCCCCATGAGGATGACGACTGGTCGTGGACCGAACTGCAGGCGCGCAGCGCGGAGGATCAAATCACCGTCCATCAGGAGGAGATGGAGCGTCCCCTTTCCGAAGGCGAAAAGGATGTGGCATACAACTGTGTTTCGGCCATGCTTTCCTCCGATTCCCTGGAATCCTCCATCCTGAGCGTGCTGAGCTACATCGGCCTCTATTACCATGCGGATCGTGTCTACGTGCTCACCCTGGCGGCAAACCGGCATGTGGTGACCATGCCTTATGAATGGGTCGATCAGAAAAAGCACAGCATTCAGCAGGCCGTCTCCGGCATGATGGTGGATCGGTTTCCTCTGCTCAAGCGCTGCATCAAAGAGCGGGCGCCGGTTTTCCTCACCCGCACCCGCCCGGAGATCCCCGGCAGGGAGGGGGCCATGCAGCCTGCCTGGCATTTTACAACATTTCCCCTCATTTCCGAGGGGGTGATTGAGGGCTTCCTCTGCATTGAAAACGCCCAGGAGCATCCGGCGGATGCCGCGCTGTTCAGCACGCTGATTCCGCATATTTTGAGGGAACAGCAACGCTTTCAATACAAGGCCAGTCTGTCGGGGCAGGCTTCCGGCGTTTTCCTGACCGGGCTGCCCAACCTGCGCTCGTATCTGGAAGTGATTTACACCCTCAATTCCGACAGCTACAGCGCGATGGGGGCTGTCTGCCTGGATATTCCCGGCCTGCCCTCCATCAACAGCAGCATGGGCTTTGAGTATGGAAGCCGGCTGCTGTGGTATGTTTCCAAGACGATGAAGGATCTTTTCGGCGGCACCTATCTGTTTCGCACCTGGGATGCGGAGTTTGTCGCCCTGTGCCCCAACATCACGCGTCAGGTCTTCGTGGGACGCTGCACCCGCCTGCGCACGACGCTTCAGCGCCGCTATCCAAAGGAGCTGCGCATCGGTTACACGTGGGCAGACGGGATCTTCAACGGAAAAAACCTGGTCAACGAAGCGCGCGCCCTCATGCGCTGCGACCGTGTGGACGCCGTGCCCGACATAGAATCCGCCATGCTGGGGCATAGCCTCTACAACAGCGTGCGGGAGGCGGTGGCGGACGGCCGGTTCCTTGTCTACATTCAGCCCAAGATCGACATGCGCACCGGAAAGCTCCATGGGGCAGAAGCGCTGGTAAGAGGGGTGGATGAATCCGGCGTGACGGTGCCGCCGGGGCGGTTTATCGAGCCGCTGGAGAAAAATGGAAACATCCGGGAGCTGGATCTCTTCGTGCTGGATCAGACGCTTGGGCTGATGGACAGATGGAGGGAGCAGGGGTTGGGCATTGTGCCGGTTTCCGTCAACCTTTCGCGGGTGACGCTGTTCAGCCCCACCGCCCTGGCCTCGGTTCTGGCGATTCAGAGCCGGTATCCCGGCATTCCTGCGGATGCGCTTGAGCTTGAAATAACTGAGAGTGCTGGAAGCGTGGAGAAGGGAAGCCTGACGGATGTGATGAATCGTTTCCGGGAGTTCGGCATCCGCTTTGGGCTGGATGATTTCGGTTCCCAATACGCCAACCTTTCCATTTTCACCAATGTACGGTTTGACACGGTCAAGCTGGATCGCAGCCTGATTGCCGAGATGCCCGGCAATTCCATCAACCGGATGCTCGTCCGGGACATCGTTCACATCTGCAGGACGTGTGGAATGACCTGCGTGGCCGAAGGCGTGGAGACGGAGGCACAGGCCAAAGCCCTGATGGAAACAGGCTGCATGTATGCGCAGGGTTATTATTATGGACGCCCCATGCCTGCGGAAAAATTTGAAAAGCAATACCTGAGGGGCAAAAAGGCTGAATAGGGCAAGGAGGATTGCATCATGAGCCAACCCAATCAACAGAATTCCGCGCATTCTGAAGGAATCCCGTCCTCTCCGCTGGTCATCGGCATCGGCGCTTCCGCCGGCGGCGTGGAGGCACTGCAGCAGTTTTTCAGTTGCATGCC
>DVMG01000181.1 GCA_018715105.1 Candidatus Ventricola intestinavium | reverse complement strand
TGCAAGATACTTCGAATAACGGACAGGAAGTGGAAATATGCCTCCAAAGCAGAGAATCACACGGGAAATGATCCTGGAGCGGTCATTTACCATGTTTTGTCGGGAGGGCATGGAAGCGGTGAACGCCCGCTCTGTGGCCAAGGCGCTGAATTGTTCGACACAGCCGATCTTCAGCTATTTCTCCGGCATGGACGATTTGAAAAACGCGCTGGATCAGAAGGCGCGCGACACCTTTGAGCAGTTTTTGCACACCGTGCAGGGAGACAGCCTGCTCAAGGATTACTGCATTGCGTACATCCGTTTCGCCATCGAGCAGCCGCGTCTTTTTGCGCACATGTTCCTGCGCATCGGAGAAGGGCAGGGCAGCTTTGCCATGAACGCCATGCTGCGGGATCCGGTTGTGGATGCGGAATGCGCAAAAACAGGGCTGAATCATGAGCAGGCCCATGCGCTGTGTGTGGAGATGTGGGTGTTTGCCCACGGCCTGGCGGCCATTCAGGCATCCGGCCAGGCGGAATTCGACATGGAGCGTGTGGAGCAGATGGTTGCCCATGCTTATGAAGCCGGGGTGCTTCGTGCCCAAAAGCATGCAGGAGATCCGCAGGAGAGCTGATCGTGGGGCTTGTCTGCGGGTTGGCCGCCTTCTTTCCCGAAAGGGAAAAGGGGCGGCCGCTTTTTTGTTCCGGCGCTTTTGCGGACCGGCCGCCGCGCGGGCCCTCGGGAAATTTTCCGCATGAAAAAAACGCTGCGTTCCGCCAAAGGGGAAGGCGACAGCGCTTTTTCCCGGCCCTGCACCGGAATTCTGTTTTTTGCATGGCCTCACATCGAGGAAGGGGTGAGGGAGAGGAGCGTTACCGTCGGCGGATTCATCAGCCGGAAGAAGAACAGCGGATACAGGGAGTCGTTTTCTCCCAGACCGGGGCTTGTGTAGACCCACGTCCGTCCCTTGCGCTCCAGCCCGAAATAGGTGCCGGCGCCGGGAAGGATGCCATAAAACGGCAGATTCTGAGAGGGAATGAACAGAACCCCGGCAAAGGGAAGGCGGATCAGGCCGCCCAGATAGTGCCCGCAGAGCACCAGGTCCACCTGGCCCCACAGGCTGCCCGGCGCGGCTTCAAGCAGCTCGCTGTCGGGTGGCGGCACATGGGTCAGGGCGATAAAGATATCTTCTTCCTTCATTTCGCTGCGCGCGGTGCGGGTGCCTTCCAGCCATTGCAGGTTATACTTGGCCAGTTCAATCTCATTTTCATCGCCTGAATCTTCGGCATTCAGGTATTTGAGCTCAAACTGCCCCTGCATGGTGTCGATGTCCAGGTTCAGCTGGGAGTTTGTCGTCAGCCAGATCGTCTGCCCCTCGCGGTCGATGCGCTGCGGAGAGCTGAGCATCTGCGCGCCGCGCTGCCGCACCCCCAGCACCCATGGAGCGAAGGGACTGCCGCCCGTTGCGTATTCCATGGACGTGGGCGTGGGATCGCGATCCCCGGCGATGAAGTAGATCGGCGCGTCGGGGTTCAATTCGCGCAGAGTATCCACGAGGGCATAAAGCGGCTGCGCATTGCCGCGCGCGGAAACCATGTCGCCCGTGAGCACGGCGACATCAAATTCCGCGTCCTTGAGCGCAAAACGCAGCAGGCGCTGATCCGTGCCAAAAAGCGCCCCCTTGAGATCGGAAATGTGCAGCAGAGTATAGCCTTCAAACACCTCGCTGAGCCCCTTGATGGGCACGCTGACGCGCGCGACATGCACAAACTGATTGGCAAACATGTTGATCAGGGAAAGAAGCAGGACGATCAGGAGGAGCAGCATAAAAAGCCGCTTGATCAGCGGCTTTTTCTTTCGTGGTTCAAAGAAGTCCGTTCCCGGTTTTGCGGCGGTGAAATGGGCCGTGTGCTGCGGGGAGAAAGAGTCATACCCGCTGCGGCTTTGAGTTGGGCGTCTGTTCATCCAGACTGCACCTCGCTTGCAGATTTCATATTCCGATTATAATGGAACAAAAGAGCGTTCATCAATATGAAATGCATCCGATTAGGATAGGTTCACAAAAAAACGTTTTTCATGGAGGGTACGCGCGCTTTTAACCGGGACAGAAATATGATACAATACCCCCATCGACAGGACAGGAGGCCCGTTATGGCAAAGGAGAAGACGGCGTATCAGTGCAGCGCATGCGGATATGAGACATCACGGTGGATGGGCCGGTGCCCGGAGTGCGGCGCGTGGAACACGCTGGAGGAACAGGCCCCGCGCGTGACCGCGGCGGCCCCGGCGAAGGCCATCAAGCAGCGCCCGGGCACAGGAGCCCGCGCCATGCGCCTTGACGAAATCCCGGAGGAAACGGCGTCACGGGCGACGACGGGTATCGCAGAACTGGATCGTGTGCTGGGCGGCGGGGTGGTGGAAGGATCGCTGATGCTGGTGGGCGGCGATCCGGGAATCGGCAAATCGACGCTGCTTTTGCAGGCGTCCGAACATCTCGCCCGGAATGGGGCGCGCGTGCTCTATATCTCCGGCGAGGAATCGGCCCGGCAGATCAAGATGCGGGCCAGGAGGCTGGGCGTTTTGAGCGAGAACCTGTTCGTGCTCAGTGAAAATGCCATGGATGCGGCCGAACGCCGCTGGGAGGAGATCGCGCCGGACTACATGGTTGTGGACTCCATCCAGACGATGTACAGGCCGGATATGGCCAGCGCGCCGGGAAGCGTGTCGCAGGTGCGCGAATGCGCGAGCATGCTCATGCGCATGGCCAAAACGACCGGATGTGCGGTTTTCCTCGTTGGCCATGTGACCAAGGAAGGCGCCATTGCCGGCCCGCGCGTGCTGGAACACATGGTGGATGTGGTGCTCTACTTTGAAGGGGACAGGCAGCATGAATACCGCATTCTGCGCGCGGTGAAAAACCGCTTTGGCTCCGTCAATGAACTGGGCATTTTTGAAATGCGGGAAAGCGGCATGTCGGCGGTGGAAAATCCCTCGGAGCTGCTGCTTTCCGCCCGCGCGCGCAATGTGCCCGGCTCGTGCGTGCACTGCGCGATTGAGGGCTCGCGGCCCATGCTCGTGGACGTTCAGGCCCTGGCCCTGCAGACGGCCTACGGCACTCCCCGGCGAACGGCGAACGGCTTTGATACGGGGAGGCTCGCGCTGCTGCTGGCCGTGCTTGAAAAGCGGGCGGGCGTGTCCCTGTTTAATCAGGATGTGTATGTCAACATTGCGGGCGGGCTGGAGCTCTGCGAGCCGGCGGCGGATCTGTCCCTGTGCGCATCGGTTGCATCGAGCGTCCGCGATGCATGCGTGCCGCCTGACTGGGCGGTGATTGGAGAGGTCGGCCTGGCCGGAGAGATCCGCGCCGTATCGCAGGCAGAGCGCCGGTTGGCCGAGTGCATGCGCCTTGGATTTCAAACCGCCGTGCTTCCGCGGGAGAACGCAAGGCACCTGCATGCACCGCAGGGAATGCGTGTCTACGGCGTGGAGACACTGGCCGAAGCGCTTTCCATCCTCCTTGGCTGAGGGCCCGGAGGGCGCATGGTTTGCGCGCCGGTGTCATACCCTTGAGCGGGTGATGGGATGAACGCGGTATTCTGTGTCATGCTGCTGATAGGGCTGATCGGCTCGGTTTCCATGGGGCGTGTGGAAGAGGCCCAGCGGGCCCTGATGGCCGGCGGCGGGGAAGCGGTGGAGCTGCTCGTGGGCCTGGCAGGAGCGTATGCTTTTTTCGGGGGACTGCTGGGCGTGCTGCGTGAGAGCGGGGCAACGGGCGCGCTGGCCGCAGCCCTGCGCCGGCCGGCCAGCCGGCTGTTTCGCTTTCAGCTGGGGGAAGAGCGCGCGCTTGACGACATCTGCGTCAACCTCTCGGCAAACATGCTGGGCATGGGCGGCGCGGCCACGCCGGCCGGGCTTTCCGCCATGCGTACGCTGGCTGCGGCCGGCGCGCGGGATGGACGGGCCAGTGACGCGATGATTCTGTTCCTTGTCATCAACACGTCAAGCGTCCAGCTGCTGCCCACGTCCATGATCGCCCTGCGCGCGCAGGCCGGGGCGGCCAGCCCGGCGGATATCGTGCTGCCCACGCTGCTGGCAACCGCGGTATCCACGGTCTGCGGTGTGGTGCTGTGCAGGCTGTGCGCGGCGCACGCGAATCCAAAGAGGAGGCGCAGGCCATGACGGCTTCGTATCTGCTGCCGGCGCTGACCGTCTTATGCATCCTGTGCGGCCTGCGCGCGCGGGTGGATGTGTACAGCGCCTTTGTTCGCGGCGCGAAGGAAGGGCTGCTTACGCTTGTGAACATGCTCCCCTATCTGGCGGCAATCCTCACGGCGGTGGCGCTGCTGCGCGAAACAGGGCTTCTTGAGCGCGCGGAACATCTGCTCAGGCCGGTGCTGGCGGCCATCGGCCTGCCGCAGGAGACGGCGGCCCTCGTGCTTCTGCGTCCGCTCTCCGGCTCGGCCTCGCTGGCCCTTGTGGGCGATGTGATCCGCACATGCGGCGTGGACAGCCGCGCCGCAAGGCTGTGCAGCGTGATCAGCGGGGCCAGTGAAACGGTGTTCTTTACTGGCTCGCTTTATCTGGGGGCGGCGGGGGTCAGGCGATCGCGCTATGCGGTGCCGGTCGCCCTGCTGGCCTATCTGGCCGGCGTTTTGGCGGCGGCATGGTTGGCCTGACGCGCTCACGATGCGAAAAAACACGGATTTGCGCGCAAAACCCTGCCAAAATGAGCCGATGCTTGACAGAAAGGGTCGGATCGACTACAATAAACCAAAGTGGATTTGTGTGCGCTTTTGACATCGTTCGGCAGAGCTTGCTGCCGGTGAAGGGAGGAAGGGGCCGCAGCGGCCCTGAACATCAACATGGAGAATCGCTTAAAAGGCATCCGCATAGCGGCGGCGGTGATGATGATCGCTTTTTTGCTTGCCGTATCGTCTTTTGCGATGGCCGAAGCGGACCCCATCCGCGTGTCCTCGCTCTGCGAGCCGCAGTCGGTTGTCTCCGAGCAGGAAGTGTCCATCACCATCAAGATTTATAACAGCAGCCAGCAGGATATGACGGAGACCATCACGCTTTTCGGTCCGGATGGCTATTCTGTGGATAAATATGAGGGACTCAAGGGCGAGCAGAGCGTGACCTACACCGGCACGTGGAACGTCACGGCGGAGGAGATCGAGCGGGGCAGAATCAACTACTATATCCGTTATAATGTGGAGACGGCCAACGGCCCTACGCAGACGACGCGCACGGTGCCTGTGACCATCCAGACGGAGGAAGCCGCGCCCCAGCTGACGGCTACATACACCATCACGCCCATGGCCGCGCGCGAGGGGCAGACGGTGAATGTGGCTTACACGCTTTCCAACACGGGAAACATTGAGCTGCGCAACATCTCGGTGGAAAACGAGGGCATTACCGACGAGACGCTCACGGCGGCCTCCCTGTCCGTGGGGGAAAAGATCACGCTGGAAAGCCAGTTCACCATGGGCAGCGCCGAGCTGGTGAGTGAGCCGACCATCACCTACCAGGCGGCTGGAAGCGATGCGACGCTGAGTCTGTCCGACATGGCCCGCCGCACCGTCACGCTGGCTGAGGACGGGCTGGAGGTTGAAATCTCCGCAGAGAATACGGAAAACCTGTATCCCGGCGAGCGCGTTGCGATTGCGTTTTCCATTAAGAACAGCGGGGAAACGCCCTTTACCAATCTGGTTGCGACGCTCAGCGACGGCACGCCCATTGCCTCCGGCATCGAGCTGGCGGCGGGCGCCTCCTTTGAACAGGAAATCGAGTGGTCTCCCACGGAGGACGGGAGCATCTTCGCCAATGTCAGCGGCCTGGATGAAAGCGGAGAAACGGTGATGGTTTCTTCCAATGCGCTTGATGTGACCACACAGGACAGTTCTACTGCGCTGATCCTCGATGTGACCACGCAGGCGCAGAGCACGGTCATTTATTCCGAGCCGGCGGTGGTTCGCTTTGGGCTGCTTGTGGAGAACATTGGCCAGACGGATGCCGCGACGCTCACCGTCCAGGAGGCCGGGACCACGGTTGCCACCATTCCCTCCCTGCCCGCGGGAGAGAGCCGCACGCTTGTGTTCGATATTCAGACAAGCGTGGCCGGTCAGATTCAGTTCACCGTGGTGGGCAGGGACGCCATGGGCAACGAGCGCTCCTATGCTTCCAACATTGTGCAGCTGACGTATATGGAGCCGACGCCAGCCCCCACGGCGGCCCCCACGGCAACGCCCGTGCCCCCCACGCCATCGCCAGCCCCCACGGCGACGCCCGTTCCTTCCATCGGTGAGATGATTTCGCAGCATGTGAATCCTGTGGTGCTGTATCTTGTGGCGGGGGTTCTTGCCGCCGCGATCATCGCGGTGATCGGCGTTCAGACGGTCAGCAGCGCGAAACGCAAAAAGCGCATGGAACAGGCGCTGGATACCATTGAGCGTTCGCCGGATGTGCGGGATTCTTTCGGCCGCCGCCGGAGACAGACGAAATCCGCCAAAAAGCCCCGGGAGGAAAAGAAGCCGGAAGAGCCCATCGTGCCGACGCCGGAGCTGACGGAAGAAGAGGCCAATCAAAAGAGCGAGGAGACGATGACTCCCGCGCGCGACGCCATGCGCCGGTTTGAGCGGGAGGAGGGACACCGGCGCCGTATGGCCGAAGGCTCTGTGAGCACGGAGAAGACACTGCGCGTGGCGCCTGTGGAGGAACGGCCCGATTTTGTCGCACAGGGGAAGGTGGATGATTCCCAGACGCGCATCTTTGGCAAGCTTTCCGCCTCGGAGGATGGAAAGAAGGAGGGGGAGCCGCCTCAGGAAAAACCGGATGCGGCGGAGACGGCAGACGCACAGGAAACCATCCGCCTGGGACGCGAAGAGATGGAAGAAATCCGCCAGGGACAGCAGCGCCGGGATGTGTTTGGCGCAAGCGGAAAAAAACGCAGTGAAATCAAGCCGATGAAGAAGAAAAAGGGCCTTTTCGGACGGGCAAAGGACGAAGATGACGACTTTGTCGAGGATTATGAGCAGGCCGATGAGGATGATGATTTCTTCGAGTGAGAACGCGGCGTATAAAAAAGCGCCTCTCTCCGTGCGCTGTGCCGGTAGAAAGAGGCGCGAAAGAGGCATAAGAGAAGCTTTATAGAAGCTTAAAAGAAAAATGGCAAAGGAAAAGGCGGATGCCCTTGAGGCGCCCGCCTTTTCCATAGTACAAGAGCATTTCATCCGATCAAAG
>DVMG01000180.1 GCA_018715105.1 Candidatus Ventricola intestinavium | reverse complement strand
GTTCCCTATCGCCTGCTCCATTTCCGGGAAGGCCGCCTGGAGCTGCTTCCCTATCTGAAAGAGCTCATCCGTGAGGCGGATGAAAAGAAGGCGGACTATGCAGAGGCCTGCCACAGTATCCTGACTCTTCTCATGATCCGGGTGCACCGGCACAGCGCTTTTGACCTGACATGGGCCACCTCGCGATCCGCCGGCAAAACATGCATGGCCATCAAGCGCTATATCGATGAGCACTTCATGCAGCCGCTCACCCTGGATCAGCTCGCCGAGCGCTCACACATCAGCAAGTATTATCTGGTGCATGCCTTCCGGCGTGAATTTGGCCTGCCGCCCATGTC
Source organism: Candidatus Ventricola intestinavium (assembly GCA_018715105.1). GTDB lineage: Bacteria > Bacillota > Clostridia > Christensenellales > Aristaeellaceae > Ventricola > Ventricola intestinavium. The sequence goes on along the minus strand of DVMG01000180.1, from coordinate 3,308 downwards.
CTATCTGCTTGACCGCCGGATCCGGGAAAGCTGTCATCTTCTGAGGCAGACCAATCATCAGCTGGCGGACATCAGCAACATGGTTGGCTTTTCCTCCCCGAGCTATTTTTCCCAGTGTTTCCGCCGGCAGATCGGACAAAGCCCGATGGATTACCGCCGCAAGCACCGCGAGTGCTGAGCCCTGTTGCGGCGTCCTGCGCGTGCTCACCGCCCTTTTCCGGCATTTTCATTCATTCAATTCAAAGAGGAGTTAAAACATGATTGGATTAATCGCAGCCATGGACGTGGAGATGGAATCCCTGCGTTCGCATATGGAAAACCCCGTCAGTGAAACCATCAGCGGCATCTGCTTTGTCAGCGGCACGCTGGAGGGCCGCCCGGTTGTCACCGCCGTGTGCGGAATCGGCAAGGTGTTTGCCGCGCTCTGCGCCCAGACGATGATCCTGCGCTACAGCCCGGAGGCGATCATCAACACCGGCGTGGCCGGGACGCTCACGGATGCGCTTTCGATCGGGGCCGTTGCCGTGTCCTCGGCCGTTGTCCAGCACGATATGGATACCTCCGCCCTGGGGGATCCGGTGGGCATGATCTCCGGCATCAACAAGGTGGAACTGCCCGCGGATGACCGTCTGTGCGGGCAGCTGAGCGCCTGTGCCAAGGTCTTGGGCATTCGAACGCAGACGGGTGTCATCGCCTCCGGGGATCAGTTTATCGCAGAGGATGCGCGCAAAGAGGCCATCGCGTGCACATTCCACGCCATCGCGTGCGAAATGGAGGGGGCTGCCATTGGGCAGGTGTGCTGGGTGAACCGTGTACCCTTCTGTGTGCTTCGCGCCATATCCGACAGTGCGGACGGTTCTTCCCACATGGACTATGCGGCCTTCACGGAGATGGCGGCCGAGCAATCCGTCCGCCTGCTGCGGGCTTTCCTGCGCAGCTGATCTCTTTTTCCGTCCGTTTGGGGACCGTGTCCCATGGTTTGGCTGAAAGCCTGCTTTTTTGCTCATGAACCGGCCTGCCTCTCGACTTTTTTCGCGCACAGGATTATAATAAGAGCATATCATGTTCGCCTGTTTGGGGCCGAAAGGATTATTCGTCATGAAGACCACTGCTGCAAAGCCGCTCAATTCATTTCAGCGCTATGCCCTGCTGACCGCAGGCATTCTCGTCACAGCCATCGGCGTATATTTCTTTAAATTTCCCAACAATTTTTCAACCGGAGGCGTCAGCGGCCTGTCCCTGATCCTGGGGCGCCTGCTTCCATCCCCCGTGCTCACACCGAGCACCCTGGTGCTCATCATCAATGCGCTGCTTTTGCTCGTAGGTTTCATTTTCCTTGGCCGCAGTTTTGCGTTCAGCACGGTCTACTGTTCCATGCTGCTATCCTTGAGCCTTACCGGGATGGAGCTTCTGTGGCCCCTTTCCGGGCCGCTGACCGATCAGCCCTTCCTGGAGCTCTGCTTCGCGGTGCTGCTCCCCGCATTCGGCTCGGCGGTGCTGTTTCATCTGGATGCCTCCAGCGGAGGAACGGATATCATTGCGATGATTGTACGCAAATACACCAACATGAATATCGGCACGGCGCTCATCATCGCCGATGCGCTCATCACGCTTGCCGCCTTCTTCTGCTTTGGGGTCAAAGCCGGCCTCTTCTCTGTGCTGGGTCTGCTGCTCAAATCCACGCTCATCGACTTTGTGACCGACAGCTTCCGCACCAAAAAATGCTTTCAAATCATTACCGCGAATCCGCAGCCCATTATCGATTTTATCACGGTGACGCTGCATCGCGGCGCCACGCTTGAGGAAGTCTATGGAGCCTATCACCATGAAAAGAAAACCATGATCATCACCGTGCTCACGCGCGCGCAGGCGTTGGCGCTTCGCCGCTTTGTGCACGCCAATGATCCGCACGCCTTTATGGTCATCACCGCTTCCACGGAGATCGTAGGCAAGGGCTTTCTGGCAAGTTGAGATTCGCTCTTCTTGAGCCTGCATGCAGCGGGGCCTCCGGAGGAATCCCCGGAGGCCTTCGTTTCTCGGTATAAAGTTTCCTTCTTTCAAAAGAGCTTTCCTTTTTTAAGCGAATTCAAGCCTTCTTCTCCCCCTTTGGGGGAGGGAAGAACTGTCTGCCAACAGTCAGGGGCCTCCGGAGAAATCCCCGGAGGCCCCTGTTTATTTGTCATCAATCCCTTTCTTTGCGGGGGAACCCAGCTTTTTTAGCAGAACAATCGGCTCTGCTTTCTTCCCCATGCAGGAAGGAAACTTTGTTATGTAAACTTCTGCGCAGCTCCGGCCCCGGAGCGCAGGGGTTAAGCCTTTGTCGGGGATGCACCCGGCATCATGGCCGGTTTGTGAATCCTACAATGCCGAAGGCCCCCGGGCCGCTGTGTGCCGCAATCACACAGCCGGTCTGCACCCACTCAATGCTCTCATATCCCTTCTCCCGCAGGATGGCCTCCACATTCCGCCGGATGGCCTCGTCAAGCCCCAGGCCGTAGATCAGATAAAGCCGCTCCCTGTCAAGCCCCTGCGCATCCGGGAATTCGTGCGCGAGCCGGGTGACAACACGCGCCATGGATCCCCGGTATTTCTTTGTGGAAATCAGCTTGCCATCCTGAATCTCGATCAGCGGATGCAGCCCCAATATCTTGGCGCCCAGATAGGCGGCGTTGCTCACGCGGCCGCCCGCTCGCAGATAATCCAGATCGCCGGGGAAAAAGCCCATGCGCACGCGGTTCACCAGTTTCCGCGTGGCTGCAACCGCCTCCTCCAGGGTTGTATCGGGATGCTCCCGCAAAAGCTGCGCAATGCACAGCACAATGGCCGCCTGCGCAGCCGACACGCTCTTGGTGTCGATGGACACGATGTTTTTCCGGCCCGCCGCCGCGATCACGGCGCTTTGCATAGAGCACGTTGTGCTGGCAGAATAAGCCAGATGCAGAATCTGTGCGTCCGGATGGTCTTTGAGAATGCCCTCAAAGGCCCTTTCAAAGTCATCCGGCGTGCAGCCGCTCGTGCGCGGCAGCTCATGATGCGTCTTATAGAAATCAAACATCTGCGCAACGGGAAACGCGCCGTCATCCAGCGTTTTCCCGCCAAAGGATACATGCATCGGCACCAGAATGATGCCATACTCTTTTGCCTTTTCCGGCGTTAAATCGGAGCCGGTTTCCGCAACCAGGACGATGGGATTCATCAACAGCACCTCAGTTCAGGATTTTGTTATGTAAATCCGCTTGCTAACCATCGGCCTCGGACAGAAAGCAACGGGATTTACAGATCTTTCTCAGGGATGCAGACGGCATCAT
>DVMG01000179.1 GCA_018715105.1 Candidatus Ventricola intestinavium | reverse complement strand
GAGCGCGATTCTTGAGATGCTGCTCGGAGGGGAAGGAGCGGGCGGCGATGCGAAGGGGACGCTTCGCATGGTCTGCGGGCTGCTGATGCTGCACCTGACGCTTTCGGGGGTGAAAGAACTGGCCGGGCAGCTTTCACAGGCGGACGGTTTGCAAAGCATGCTGCAAAGCCTGATGAAGTAGAATAGAACACGGGCGGGTACAAAGCGAGGGAGGAATTCAGATGCAGGGCATTGTCAGACGGCTGCGCGCGGCGCTCACACCGCAGGCCGTTGTGCTGATAGCGGCGGCCATGCTGCTGCTTCTTTTTACCGCCCTGCCCGCGGAAAATGGAGAAACGGAGATTGAAAAGCGTGCGGGCCGCGTCCTCTCTCAGATGGAGGGGGCGGGGCGTGTGAGCGTGGTGGTGATGACCCGGCCGGCGGCGCAGCCGGCATCGGGCGGTTTAAATGCGCTGACGGGTTCCGGCGCAGGGGAAAAGGAAGTGCCGTGCGGCGCGGTAGCCGTGGCGCAGGGAGCGGACGATCCCCTTGTTCAGATGCAGCTCACACAGGCGCTTTGCTCGCTGCTGGGGCTGCCGGCGTCTGCGGTGAGCGTGGTGACGGGAGGAAATTGAGCAGATGAGAGAATGGGGCAGTAAAGCAGGAAGCCATGCCGGCAAAGCCGGATACGCAGGATGGACGACAGACTGGACGAACAAGAAAACGCAGAGGAAAGCGCAAAAAAGAGGGGGCTTTGATAAACCCGCCAGCCCGGAGAAGCGGAGGGCCAGGGCATCTGCTTTAACACGCGGGGCCTGCTGCGCTATGCTGCTGGCGCTTCTGGGTGTTTGCGGATACATGGGCGCCTCCAGAGAGGAAAGCACGCAGGCCGTGAGCGTGCCCATCACACAGAAGACGCTGACGCAGCAGGAGATTGCCGCCGCTTCCATGGAAGAGATTCGGGGAAGACTGGAGGAGGAGCGCGAGGCGGAAATTGCGCTGCTTGACAGCGTGCTGGCCGATACATCGGCCTCGGTGGCCACCAAGGACAGCGCCCTTTCCCAGAAAACACAGATTGCCGCGCGCATGGAAAATGAGGCCCAGACCGTTGCCGCGCTTGAAATGATGGGCTTTCGGGATGTGGCGGCCGTCTGCGGCGCGCAGACCATGACGGTCATCACGCCTGCGGAAAATGTGCAGGAAGAGATAGACAGAACCCGCATGATTGACGCCGTTGTGAGCCAGACGGGTATGAGCGCGGAATCGGTTAAAATCATTCTTCTAAAAAAATGAGGCAGAAGAATTGTGCGGGCGGCAAAAATCTGCTATACTAATGTGTATCCATAGGGAGGTGTTTTTAGCATGAACGAGAATGTGACCATGGATATGGACAGAGATCAGGACAACGGTCAGATCACATACGCCAATGAAGTCATCTCCACCATTGTCAGCGTTGCCACGACGGAGGTGGACGGGATCTCCGGCATTGCGGGTTCCGGCTCGCTTTCCGGTTTGCTTGCCAAAGGCAGGACTCCGCGCGGTGTGCGCGTGGATATGACAGGGCAGGATGTCAGCGTGGATGTCAGCGTGACGGTGGATTACGGCATGCCGATTCAAAAGGTGGGCCGCAATGCACAGGAAAATGTGCGCAAGTCCATCGAATCGATGACGGGCCTGCACGTTGAAAAGGTGGATCTGCATGTGGTGGGCGTCAGCTTCGAAAAGGAGAACCAGGAGCTGCAGCAAAGCCAGAAACTCGCTCTGACTCTGGAAGAAGAGGAAGAACAGCGTTCGCTTGAAGAGGGAACGGTTGCCCAGGAATACACAGAATCCCCGGAAGAGGAGACGGCCGCGGCGCCCGGGCAGGAAGAGGAGGAGCCCGAAGGCTTGGAAACAGACGATGCACAGCAGCATGATGCGCAGGGGACAGAGGATGGCGATCCCGCCTGAGTGTGCGCTTGAAACTGTGCGCTTAGAAGGAGGAGACACAGAGTGAAACATCCTGTTCGGGATCGGGTGCTCATGGTACTTTGCGCGCTTTGCGCGTTCAGCGGGGCCGCGGCTCTGATCGCTCTGCTGATTGGAAAGCTTTCTCTCAGCGATGCCGGAGCATGGATATCTGCCGTCGACATGACGCGCATTTCGGCGAAGGCGGCCGCGGTGGCGGGCGTGATCGTGCTGATCCTGCTGGGGCTGCTGCTTATCAGCGCAGTTTTGCCGTCCCGCAGAAAGCGCTCCAGCAACTTCGCCATCCAGCGCAATGAGAATGGCATGGTGCGCATCTCGCTCAAGGCGCTTGAAACGCTCGTGCAGAAGTGCCTCAATCAGCATGCTGAGCTCAAGGTCGTTACATCGTCGCTTTACAGCGATGAGGAGACCATCCGTGTGGATGTGCATATTTCGCTTCAATCGGATATCAGCATGCCGCTGGCGATTTCCGCGCTGCAAAAGCAGATCAAAAAATACCTGGAGGCGTGCTCCGGCGTGATGGTTTCCGAGGTGCGCGTCTTTGTGGACAGCACAATCCCGGCCACGGAAGAGACGGCGCAGTCTCCGTATGCCATTCCGCAGTCGCTTCTGGGCCTGGAAGCGGAAACGCTGCCCGCTGTTGAAGCGGGGAAGCCGGATGCCGCTGCGCAGCAGGAGACCCCGTCGGATGCCGGGCTGCCGGATGAGCAGCAGCCGGCTGTGATCGGGAAAGAGGCGGACTCTGTTCCCGAAGAAGCCGAGGAACCGGCGGTGTGGAGCGAAGAGCCGCATGACAAGCCGGAGGAAGACGGGGCCTGCGCTTATGATGCGGGCGCTGCTGACAGAGCCTCGCAGGACGCATGGGACACATGGAAGGAAGAAGAGAAAGCGCAGGCTGACGGCGGCCAGGAAAAGGAGCTGGGTGAGCAGGCATGATGGATTTAAAGACATTTTTCAGTCAGATGCTCACGCCGGGAACCGTGCCGTGCACAATCTTTGGCGCTCTGCTGGGGCTGATCTTCGCCGTGCTCTGCCTCACCATCGGCGTAGGCAAGGCGCTGGTGATTGGCCTGTTCTGCCTGATCGGGGCGTTTTTGGGCGGCGTAAAGGACAAGGCCGGGTTTATCCGAAAAGTGATTCTGTTTTTTCACAGCGACGGCTC
>DVMG01000178.1 GCA_018715105.1 Candidatus Ventricola intestinavium | reverse complement strand
GCCGTCACCATCGCCTGGCTGGAAGAGCGGCTGAAAGCCTATAAGGGTGCGCTGATGATGGTCACGCATGACCGGTATTTTCTGGATCGTGTGTGCAGCCGCATCGCGGAGCTTGAAGGCGGAATGCTTTACATGCACGACGGCAATTTTTCCTATTATCTGGAGCAGAAGGCCGCGCGCCTTGACATGGAAAGCGCGCAGGCCAGAAAGCGCGGCGCCATCCTGCGCAGGGAGCTTGAGTGGATTCGCCGGGGCGCGCAGGCACGCAGCACCAAACAGAAGGCGCGTATTCAGCGCTTTGAGCAGCTCAGCGCGGCCCAGGCCCCGAAAGAGAACGCCAAGCTCACGCTGAGCGCATCCAGCGCACGCCTGGGCAGGCGCATCATCGAGTGCGAGGGGATCAGCAAAGCGCTGGGAGGAAAAACGCTCATCCGGGATTTCACCTACACGCTTCTGCGCGACGAGCGCATGGCGGTTGTCGGGCCAAACGGATGCGGCAAGACGACGCTGCTGCGCCTGCTGGCCGGAGAGCTTGCGCCGGACAGCGGCACACGGGCCGCCGGTGAAACCGTTCGGATCGGTTTTTTCCGGCAGGAATTCCCCCCTGTGGCCCCGAATCTGCGCCTGATTGATTACATGCGGGAAATCGCTGAATACGTGCAGACGCCGGAGGGCCGGTTTTCCGCGGCCCAGATGCTGGAACGCTTCCTCTTTCCGCCGGATGTGCAGCTCACGCCCGTTGAAAGGCTTTCCGGCGGAGAAAAGCGCAGGCTGTATCTGGCCGGCATCCTGATGGGAGCGCCCAATGTGCTGCTGCTGGACGAGCCGACCAACGACCTGGATATCGCAACCCTGGAAATTCTGGAGGATTATCTTTCTTCTTTCCAGGGGGCGGTGGTGGTCGTGTCGCACGACCGGTATTTCCTGGACCGGGTGGCAGGCCGGCTCTTCGCCTTTGAAGAGGAGGGGACAATCCGCCAATACGTCTGCCCGTTCAGCGAATACCTGGACACGCGCACGGCTCTGCGGGCGCCGAAGGAAGACGCGCCGCCCGCGGAACGCACGGCGCCCAGACGCGAACATGCACGGGAACTGCGCATGACCTATAAAGAAGCGCGGGAATACGAGAGCATCGACGCGCGCATGGAGGAACTGGAAACGCGTCTGAAAGAGATCGACGGGCAGATCGAGCAGCATGCCAGCGACTTTGTCAGGCTGACAGAGCTGACCACCCTGCGCGGGCAGACCCAGAGAGAGCTGGAAGAGGCGGAGGAGCGATGGCTCTATCTGACGGATCTGGCGGATCGGATTGAGGCGCAGAAAAAAGGCTGAGATAACTTCATCGACCGGCAGGCCGCATCCATCCTTCGGCAGAGGGCGCCGGATGCGGCGGCGACCGCATACCCCGTGGAGGCCAAACATACACTGTAAGGAAATTGGGCTGCCGGGAGGGATGATATGCGATCGCATCATGCGGGCAAAGTGGCGGCTGTGCTGGCGGCACTGGCCGCCTTTGCATGGGTGGGAGTGGCGGCTCTGAGGGAAATGGAGGCACGACGGCCTCCGCTCACCCTGACCGTTCTCTCTGGCGCGGCGGACGCGCAGGCGGCCGTGCAGCAGATGGCGCAGCAGCCCCGCGTGCTGATCTATCACACCCATACGTGGGAGGCCTACGAGATGACGGAAACCGACACGTATACCCCCACGGAGACCTGGAGAACCAAGGACGACGCGCATAACATGGTCCGCGTGGGGGAAGAGCTCGCCAGGGAGCTGAGAGAACGGGGTTTTTTTGTCGTGCACGATACGACGGCCTTTGAGCCGCCCAACCTTTCGGATGCCTACACCCGCTCGCTTGAGATGCTGGAGGAACGCCTTGACGCAGGGGAGCAGTATGATTACCTGTTTGACGTTCATCGCGACGCTTACAGCGGCCTTTACAACGGAAGCAACTGCGCCCAGCAGGATGGGCTGCAGATGGCTTACGTCATGATGCTGGTGGGAAAGGGCACCGGCGCCACGGGATCGGGCTTTGATGAACGCCCGGATTGGCCGCAGAACCTGGAACTGGCCCAGCAGATCACCGACGAAATGAACCGCCTGGTCACCGGGCTCTCGCGGGATGTCAAGGTCAAGACGGGCCGGTTCAACCAGCATGTCTCCACAGGCGCCCTGCTCATCGAGGTGGGCAACAATAAGAATACGCTTGAGGAGGCGCTGGCCGCCTGCCCTGTGATTGCACAGGCCATCGCCAATGTGCATGCCCAGCGGACGCAGGAGAATGAACCCGAAAAAAGCGGCTGAAGCGCTTCCGATTGCGGATGGCCGGCGTCAGAAGCAGCCGGAGGGCCCCGGCCCCTTCTCTTCTCAGGCGGGAGAGGATGAGCGCGCCGGGCGCTCAGATCAGCTTGCGCATGTGCGTCAGAGCCGCTTTTTCAAGGCGGGATACCTGGGCCTGGCTGATGCCGATTTCACTGGCCACTTCCATCTGTGTGCGCCCCTCAAAAAAGCGCAGGTTCAGAATCTTTTTCTCCCGGTCGTTCAGGCGGTTCATCGCTTCGCGGATGGCGATGTTCTGCAGCCATCCATCCGCGCTGACGCTTTCATCGCGCACCTGATCGCCGATGGTCAGCGCATCGGCGTTGTCCCCTCCGATCGGCTCGCACAGGCTCACGGGATCCTGGATGGCTTCCAGGGCAAGCGTCACGTCCTCCTCGCTGAGCTCCATCTTCTGCGCGATTTCGGCCACAGTGGGCTCGCGTCCCAGCTCGCTTTGCATGCGGTCGCGCATCTGCAGGGCTTTGTAGGCAATGTCGCGCAGCGACCGGCTGACGCGAATGGCGTTGTTATCGCGCAGATAACGGCGGATTTCACCGATGATCATGGGCACGGCATAGGTTGAAAAGCGGACATTTTGCGTCACGTCAAAGTTATCAAGCGCCTTGATCAGGCCGATGCAGCCGACCTGAAAGAGGTCGTCCACATTTTCGCCCCTGTGGTGAAAGCGCTGAAGCACACTCAGAACGAGGCGCAGGTTGCCCCGGACGAATTCCTCGCGGGCCGCGAGGTCTCCGCTGTGAACGAGGGGAAAAAGCTGACGCATGCGCTCATTGGTGATGACAGGAAGCGTAGAGGTATCCACGCCGCAGATCTCAACTTTACCGATAGCCATTTGCTTGCCTCCCAATGTTCAGATACTGGCATTATGACGGGAGGCCGGGCAAAATATTCTCGCGTGACACAGGCATAATTCCGCCGCAATGTGCATAGAGCGGCATGACGGAAGCGTATGCGCGGGAGCTGAATCGGCGTTTTGGTGTGCTCAAAACGGGAAAGAAGGGGTTTTTCGTGACGTTTACAGAGCTGAAAAAGAAGGATATTATCTGCATTGGAGACGGCCGGCTGCTTGGCCGTGTCACCGATCTGGTGTTTGATCCCGCGGGCGGGCAGATTACGGCGCTGATCGTTTCCGCCTCCTCGGGCCTTTCCTGTATTTTCCGCGGTGAAAAAAACCAGATGGAGATCGCCTGGCGCCACATTGCCTGCATCGGGGACGACGTCATCCTGATTTCCCCAAACGGCTGCTGCTGAACATGCCGCTGCTGAAAAATGGATGTTTACGTTTTGAAAAGAACCGGCTATAATGAAAATGTCGGAAAATTTTTGAAAATGTCGGAAAAAGAGGGTGAATTACGACGTGAAGTGCATATACTGTAACTGTACGGAGAGCCGCGTGGTGGACTCACGGCCCACAGAGGATGGCGCCATACGCCGCCGCCGCGAATGCGAGGAGTGCAAACGGCGCTTTACCACTTATGAAAAAATCGAGATGATCCCGGTCTTCGTCGTCAAAAAGGACAAACGCAGGGAACTGTTTGACGCTGCCAAGGTGCGAAACGGCATCATTAAAGCGTGCGGCAAGCGTCCCGTGCCGCTTGAGGACATTGAGCGCCTGGTCCGGCAGGTAGAGACGCGCGTCTGCCAGCAGCCGGATGAAGAGGTCACGACCGAACAGGTTGCCCAGATGGTCATGGAGGGGCTCAAAACGCTTGACGAGGTGACATACATCCGCTTTGCGTCGGTCTATCGCCAGTTTAAGGATGTGCAGTCCTTCATTCAGGAACTTCAGGATCTGCTCGACAGCCAGAAAAAGCCGGAAGAATGAGCGGATAACACGCGCGGACCGCGCCCATGCTAAGCCGAGAAAATCCGAAAAACGGGGGCTTGAGCATGGATGCAAACTTGCGGCACAGGATTGGAATGGTGCTTTCGGCGCTGGCCATTGCGGTCAACTATTCGCCTTGGGTGCGCGCCGCCGTGGATATGCCGGATACGCTGATCCTTTCTTCCGGGCAGACCCATGTGGTGAAGACCGGGCTGCCCATGAGCGCACAGGCAAGCGGGGACCAGGTGGCCGTCATCGCGTCAGGCGATGAACGCCTGGCCGACACGCACGTTTCCGTCAGCGCGGTGGAAGATGGGGAGGCCAGCGTGACCTTTTCTCTGCTGGGGCTCATCCCCGTGCATGAGACGAAGGTCAGCGTTGTGCAGGAGCGTGTGCTGATTCCCGGCGGCCAGGCCGTCGGCGTGGCGCTCAAGACACAGGGGGTGCTGGTTGTCGCCGGATCCAGCAGGCAGCAGGAGCGAAGCGCGCTGCGCGTGGGCGATGTGATCCTCTCCGTAGAAGAGGAGAAGATTGAAAGCGCCAAGGATCTCTCCGAGCGCATTCATGCCGCAGCAGCGGACACGGTGCACATGCAGGTGCTGCGCGGCGGCAAGACGGTGGAAATCGAGGCCAGCGTGCCGGTCGACAGCACGGACGGCCAGCGCAGGCTGGGAGTCTGGGTGAGGGACAGCACGGCGGGCGTGGGCACGCTCTCTTACATTGATCCGGAAAACCAGTGTTACGGCGCACTGGGACACGCCATCGTCGATGCGGACACGGGCGGCCTGCTTACCGCGCGCGAAGGCGCGATCATGCGGGCGCAGGTTGTCGGCGTCACAAGGGGGCAAAGCGGCAAGGCGGGCGAATTGAAGGGAAGCTTCCTCAAGGAAAACGATCAGATCGGCACGCTTGAATGCAACAGCGCCTTTGGAATATACGGCCACATGGACATACAGCCTCAGAACCTGCTCTATCCGCAGGGACTGCCCGTCGGCACGCGCAGCGCGGTGCATACCGGCGCGGCCACCATCATCGCCACGGTGGACGAGGAAGGGCCGCAGGAATATGGCATTGAGATCATCCGCTGCTTTGAGCAGGACGAGCCCAGCCAGAAGGGCATGATCCTGCGCGTGACGGACGAACGCCTGCTTGAAAAAACGGGCGGCATTGTTCAGGGAATGAGCGGAAGCCCGATTCTTCAGGATGGACGGATCATTGGAGCGGTGACGCATGTCTATCTGAGCGACTCGGCACAGGGATACGGCATGTACATCGAGTGGATGCTTGAAAAGAGCGATGCGCTGGGGGAGGATCAGGCGGCATAGAGCGCGGCCTTGCAAAACCATGCGCGGCATAAGGCACAGGACGGGATACAGCGAAGGGACGGTGCGGCATACCATGAGAAAGCGATATATTCTTTGCGCCATGCGGGATTGCCGCGCCGCGCAGAAGCTGCTTCGCAGGCTCGATGACGGCGAACGCTGCATCGTGCGCGTGGTGGGCAATGGAGACGCCGTGCTGGACAGCGTGCGGCGCATGGTGCCCGATCTCCTGGTCATTGACGCGGTGCTTCCGCACCTGGATGGGCTGGGCGTGATCGACAGGCTGCGCATCATGCTGGGAGAGAGGATGCCCCGCGTGATCGGCGGCACGATGATGCCGTTTGCCGCCGAGGGATTCAGACGGCGCGGCGTGCACCGCCTTGTGAAAGTGCCCTGGGACGAAAAACAGCTTGATGAGGCCATCGAAGAGGCCCTGGATGAAATGGATACCCAGGTAGATTGGCCGCGCGTTGAGCCGGGAAGCGAGCGGGCAGGCCAGCTGCTTGAGCAGCTGGGGATGAAGCCTGCACTGCGGGGATTTACCTATCTGTCCTGGGCGGCGGCGCTGGTGTGGGATGATGAGGCGCGGCTGAGCGCCATCGGAGAAAAGCTGTATCAGCCCATCGCGGCGCGGTTTGACACGACGCCGCAAAGCGTGGAGAGGCTCATCCGCCACGCGCTGGAGAGCACGATGGACACCGTGGGAGCGCGCGGCGTGTATGGCTTTTTCGGCAATACGATCGATCCGACACGCGGCAAGCCCACCAACGCGCAGATGATCGGCATGCTCGCACAGCGCATGCGCATTGAGCGATCCGCGCTCAAAAGCAGCTAACATCCATCGTCCATGCGCCGCGCGGCATGCACGCATCCGGATCACGGGCCGCCTGTCGGTTGCCTCCCTGCATCGGGGAGCAGCGGACGGGCGGCTGTTTTGCGCAATTGAAAAACACCGCGTCATGCGGTATAATAAAGCCGGCAGGACATTTTAGAAAAATCCATCCACAAACCATTTTTTATCCCCCTGTTTCGGGAGATCCATTCCGATAAAACACGGGAAGAAAGCGAGGAAGGATAGAAGGATATGAAGAGGAAAGTCATCCTGATTGTGCTGGATAGTGTGGGCATCGGCGCGCTTGACGACGCGGCGGCCTACGGCGATGCGGGCGCGGATACACTCGGCCACATCATCAACACATGCCGCCCCCCACTTCCCCATCTCATGGCGCTGGGGCTTGGCAACATTGACGGCGCGGGCTTTCCCGGAGCCGTGCGCACGCCGGATGGCTGCTATGGCAGGCTGCGCGAGGTTTCTGCGGGCAAGGATACGACGACGGGACACTGGGAGATCGCCGGCGTGCAGCTTGCCCGGCCGTTCCCCACTTTTCCAAACGGATTCCCGGCGGAATTGATTGAGCGGTTTGAAAAGGCTGTGGGCCGCGGCACGATCGGCAACAAAGCGGCTTCCGGCACGGCCATCCTGGATGAACTGGGCGAAGAGCACATCAAAACGGGCCGGCTCATCGTCTACACATCGGCGGACAGCGTCTTCCAGATTGCGGCGAATGAGGCCGTTGTGCCGCTTGAAGAGCTTTATCACGCCTGCGAAACGGCGCGAAGCATGCTCACGGGAGAGCTGGAGGTCGGCCGCGTGATCGCCCGGCCGTTTGTGGGGGAGCATGCGGGAGCCTTCAGGCGCACAGGCGGTCGAAGGGATTTCAGCGCCCTGCCACCCCAAACCATGCTGAACCTGCTTGAAAAGAGCGGCCGGACGGTTTACGCCGTGGGCAAAATCGAGGATATTTTTGCCCATCAGGGCATCACGCGAAGCAATCATGCGGCGGGAAATCCTGCGTGCATGGAGGCGACGTTCAGCGCCATGCGGGAGGATTTTGACGGCCTGCTTTTTGTGAACCTGGTGGACTTTGACATGGTATACGGGCATCGCCGCGATGTGAAGGGCTATGCGGCCGCGCTGGAGGCATTCGACGCGCAGCTGCCCGAGCTCATGGCGTCGATGGGGCAGGAGGATCTGCTGATTCTCACCGCCGATCATGGATGCGATCCCTGTCATACGGGCACGGATCACACGCGCGAGCACACGCCCCTGCTCGTTTGGGGAAAAGAAATCCGGCAGGGCGTGAACCTGGGCACCCGGGAAACCTATTCGGATATCAGCGCGACGGTGCTGGAATTTTTCGGGATACAAAACACACTTCGGGGCACCTCGTTTCTTTCGGAAATACGGCCGTCATAAAGCGAGGATAGCCGTAAGCCCGTGAGAAAAAGGGCCTTAGCAAAGGCCCGGCGGATCAAGAGATAAGGGATAAGACACCGCGAAGGGAGAGCACACAAGCATGGATACAGGCATGGATGAAAGAAAAAGGATTGAGGAAGCGGCGCAAAAGGTTCTTGAAACCTGCGGCGCGGCGGATATCGGCATTATCCTGGGCAGCGGCCTGGGGGAGTATGCTCAGGCTCTTGAAGAGGCGAGAAGGCTGCCGTACAGCGAGATACCGGGCTTTCCGAGATCCACCGTGGAAGGCCATGCGGGCATGTGGTGCTGCGGCACGCTGCACGGAAAACGCGTGGCGATGATGCAGGGGCGCTTTCATTACTACGAGGGATATTCCATGAAGGATGTCACGCTGCCCGTGCGCGTGATGCAGAAAACAGGCGTGAAAACGTTGATCGTCACCAATGCCTGCGGCGGCATCAACCTCGGCTACCGGCCCGGAGACCTGATGGTCATCGGCGATGTATTCAGCCTGACGGGGCAAAATCCGCTTATCGGGGAAAACCTGGAGGAATTTGGCCCGCGCTTTCCGGATATGAGCTGCGCGTTTGACAGGGAGCTGCGCGCACTGGCGCATGCCTGCGCAAAGGAACTGGGCATGACGCTGCGCGAGGGCGTATATGCGCAGATGACGGGCCCCTGCTATGAAACCCCTGCGGAGATCCGCATGTTGCGCGTACTCGGTGCGGACGCAGTGGGCATGAGCACCGTGCCGGAGGTCATTGCGGCGCGGCACGGCGGCATGCGTGTGCTGGGCATCAGCTGCATTACCAACATGGCAGCGGGCATTCTGGATCAGCCGCTTAACCATGCCGAAGTCACGCAGACCGCCAACCGCGTGAAGGACCGGTTTAAAAACCTGCTGGATGTTGTGATCGCGCGGATGTAAAGGCACCCCGGCGCCCGTTTTTTCATGGATATTCAAAGCCGCTTTTCCCGTCTTTATCGCGGGAGAAGCGGCTGCTTTTTTGAAAGACAGGATGGATGATCCTCTTACCCGACAGGCGGAAGCTCCTTTTTACGCAGGAGGGAGGAAGCCGCGTCGGGGCAGGGAATTTCCAGCATCCGGCACAGGCGGTTGACGCGGCGCGTGGCGCGCGGCGGCCGCATCCTTAAAATCCGGGCAGCCTGTCCGGCCGAAAGCCCCAGATCACAGCGGAGGACAAGCAGGGCTCTGTCCCTCGGCGAGAGGGCCATCAGCCTGTCAAAAAGCGCATCTCCGGGAGCCGGTTTTTTTCCAATCCGCCACCGGAGCGGGCCAAGCGCGCGCCGGATCTGCCCAACGGCCAGGCGCAGAAGACCCATGCGCACATCCCCCTGCATGTTCCGCGCAGAGGCGATGAAGGCCAGGCTGGCCGCCCTGCGCGCCGCTTCCCCGTCTTCCAGGCAGACGGCGCACAGGCGCAGGATTTCATCGCCATGCCGCTGCATCCGCCGGCACAGCTCGATTTCACCCGGATCGCGGGGAAGGAGGATTGGATCCATACTGTTCACCTGCCCCTGTCATTATAGCGGATTTTCCGCTAAATATCAATAGCGGATATTCCGCTTAGATATACTATTAAAATTGCAAACGGTCTGCATAGAGGAGCCTTTTGTCCGGCACGGTATGGAAAACGGGGTCAAAACAGGGTGGGCAGCGTGTATCAAAGGATCAGAAATCTGCGGGAGGATCACGATCTGACGCAGCGGAAGATGGGAGAAATCCTCGCCTGTTCGCAGCGGGTTTACAGCAATTATGAGCGCGGAGAACTGGATATCCCGACGGAAATCCTCATCAAACTGGCGGATTACTATGACGTGTCGGTGGATTATATTCTGGGCAGGACGGACAGGCCGGAGGTCAACCGGTAAGGCCACGATGGTTTTGCAGGAGCATGCCTCCTGCCGGGATTTTGGGCCGCTTTTCTTCAAACAGGAGGAAAAGCGGCTTTTTCAGCGCCGCGAAAAAACAGGCGCACGGCATTCCAGGCGGATGGATTCCCGCGGATTGCGCATAGACTGGGGCAGGCGGCCGCGCACGCCTTATGCCGGACGCCGGAGGGGAGGAAGGATCATGACCCGAAGGAAAGAAGATACGCGCACATCGCCTGCAGCGCTCCGGGAATGGATGAAATATCCGGTGCTCTTTTTCATCGGCGGGGCGGCGTATTATGGCGTGGAGCTGCTGTTTCGGGGCTATTCTCATCCGACGATGTTTGCTCTGGGCGGCCTGTGCTTCCTGCTGTGCGGCATGGTCAACGAGCATCTTTCCTGGGAGATGCCCTTTGTGCTCCAGCAGGCCATCGGTGCGCTGCTGATCACGGCACTCGAGCTTGCTTTCGGCGTGGTGCTCAACCGGATTCTGGGCCTGAACATCTGGGATTACTCCGATCTGCCGCTGAATTTCCTGGGGCAGATCTGCCTGCCGTTTACCGCGGCGTGGTTTCTGCTGGCTGCGGTGGCGATTTTTCTGGATGATTATCTGAGGCACTGGCTCTGGCATGAGGAAATGCCGCATTACCGTTTTTTATAGACCGGCGCTTTATCCGCGCGCCTCGATGCCAAGAAAGCGGCGGATGACCTGCGGATAGCTGGAAAGGGGCCGGTTCCATGCATCCAGCGTGTGCGCAGCCACAAAGATTTCGCCGGATCGCACGTCAACGATCAGCGCCGTATGGGTAAAGGGCTGGCCGCGCGCGCCCAGCTGCACCACATCCCCCGGCCTAGCCTGATCAGGCGCAATTTCTCTGGCATACGGCCCTTCTTTTTCATTGCCGGTCAAAAAGTGATACAGATAGGGGACGCCCGTCCAGGACGCGGTCCGGCGGTTGCCGCTGATGTAATACCAGCCGTATACCGGGGTGTAATTCATGACGCCGCAGCCGGCGTAAAGGCATTGCGAGACAAAGTTGGTGCAGTCCCCACCAAGCCCCTGAAAATCAAGATAAGCCTGATTGCGCGAAAGGGCCCAGCGCTTTGCATAAGCGACGGCCTTTTCCCTGTCATAGATGGATGCCATGGCAGCATTCCCCTCCTGCGGTATTCTATGCGCGCCTGCGCAGAGATGACAGCGCCGCCCCCTCTGGCGGACGCTGTTTTTCTGGGGCGCTCAGGCCGCGCAGCGAAATGCATTGACGGCCTGGAAGCCGTATGCTATAATCAGTTGAGAAAAAATTATGCGTAACGGTACTTGACAGTACCTGCCTGAGCATAACGCCGGATTCTGGCAGGATCGGAGGATGTTCAGGCATGGAAAAGGGTTGCTTTTAATTCGATCCCGTGAGGTCGGCAAGGCGGCAAAGAAGAGCGCATCTGGGGAGATGATTCCCCTT
>DVMG01000177.1 GCA_018715105.1 Candidatus Ventricola intestinavium | reverse complement strand
CGGATTTCAAGCAATTTTTGAAATAAAAAGGAGGTGTTCATGCGAAATTGTATTTTTAACATCAAAATCTCGTAAATTTTGAATCATATTCACGCAGAATCATCATTTTCAACAAAAAACTGCCCTCAAAGGGGCAGAGGAAGCGGCGAAAGGCTTTCTTCCCGCGCATTTGTGCGGGAGACGCAGACCGCCGGACGGACTCACTTGTGATAAAGCGTATTTTTTTCATAGGCTGGCTCGCAGGTGATGTTCATGCCAAGCCGCTTGAAAACACTGTCATCCACCGAGGAGACGATGACGGACGTATGCACGTCGCATCCATGAAGCGCGCTCAGCTGCCGCATGGCGCGCATCGCGTTTTCATCGGTGGCCGCGCTGATGGCCAGGGCCACGAGCATCTCATCGGTGTGCAGGCGGGGATTCAGGCTCTTCATATAGCCGGTCTTGAGCATCTGAATGGGCCCGATGACCGTCGGGGAGATGAGGTTGATTTCATCGGGAATCCCCGCCAGCACCTTGAGCGCATTGAGCATGGCCGCGGAGGAAGGGCCGAACAGATCCGTCGTGCGGCCGGTGACAAGCGTGCCGTCCGGCAGCTCGATGGCGGCGGCGGGCGCGCCCGTGCGCTCAGCCACGGCCAGCGCGGCGGGCACGACGCGGCGCCTCTTCGGCTCGATGTTCATGGTGCGCATCAGCAGCTCGATCTTCTGAAGCTCGTCCTCGCCTGCAAGCCCCTGACGCACCAGGCAGGCGGTTTTGAAATAACGGCGGATGACTTCCTGCCGGGAGGCCTCCCGGCAGACCTCGTCATCCGTGATGGCAAAACCGACCATATTCACCCCCATATCGGTGGGGCTTTTGTAAGGACACTCCCCGTATATGCGCTCAAAAATCGTGCGCAGCACGGGGAAAATCTCGATGTCACGGTTATAGTTGACGGTTGTCTCCCCATAAGCCTCCAGGTGAAAGGGATCGATCATGTTCACATCGTTGAGATCGGCGGTAGCCGCCTCATAAGCGAGGTTGACCGGGTGCTTGAGCGGCAGATTCCAGATGGGGAATGTTTCAAACTTGGCATAGCCGGCCTTGATCCCCCGCCGGTGCTCATGATAGAGCTGGGAGAGGCATGTGGCCATCTTGCCGCTGCCCGGTCCCGGGGCGGTGACGACGACCAGGGAGCGCGTGGTCTCGATATAGTCGCTGCGGCCATATCCCTCGTCGCTGACGATGAGGTCAAGATCGGAGGGATAGTTGGGAATGCGGTAAAGCCGGTAGACCCGCAGGCCCAACGCCTTCATCCGCTTTTCAAACACCGCCGCGGACGGCTGGCCGGCATACTGCGTCAGCGCAACGCTGCCCACATACAGCCCGAAGCTGCGGAAGACGTCGATCAGCCGGATCACGTCGTTATCATAGGTGATGCCCAGGTCCCCGCGCTGCTTGTTTTTTTCAATGTCGCCCGCGTTGATGGCGATGACAATTTCCGCCTGGTCGCGCAGCTCAAGCAGCATTTTGATCTTGTTATCCGGCTCAAAGCCGGGCAGAACGCGCGAGGCGTGGAAATCGTCAAACAGCTTGCCGCCAAACTCCAGATAGAGCTTGCCGCCGAACTGGCGGATGCGCTCCCGGATGCGCTCTGACTGCATGCTGATGTATTTCTGGCTGTCAAAA
This sequence comes from Candidatus Ventricola intestinavium, assembly GCA_018715105.1. Classification (GTDB taxonomy): domain Bacteria; phylum Bacillota; class Clostridia; order Christensenellales; family Aristaeellaceae; genus Ventricola; species Ventricola intestinavium. The sequence goes on along the minus strand of DVMG01000177.1, from coordinate 2,923 downwards.
CCGACCTTTTTCATTCGCTTTCCCCCGTTGCTTGTCGCTGTTTTGATGGCATTTGAAAAAAGGAACCCCGCCGGCATCCGGCTCAGGGGGAACGCCCCGCACTGACGCCGCCGAACACCCGCAGGCCCGGCGCACAGCCGTCAAAGGCGAAATCCCGCACGCGCGTGGTGGCGGGCATCTTGACATAGGAAAGGCGTGTGCAGCCGAAAAAGGCCATGCGTCCCACACTCCCCGTCCCCAGGGGAAGCGTGACCTGGGTGAGGCTCTCACACCCGGCAAACGCGCTGTCGCCCACGCTGTCAAGCCCGCGGGAAAAGGAGACGCTGATCATCTGCCGGCAGCCAAAGAACGCGCTTTCCCCAATTTCGCGTATACCGCCGCCCACAACGAGCTGCTCCAGCGTGCCGCAGGCGAAAAAGGCCTTGGGCGCAATGGCCGCAATGCGCCGTCCGCACAGTTCATAGGGGATTTCAATGCGCCTGGGCATGCTTTCCCGTGAACCGGTGACGGTCAATGTGCCGTCTTCCTCCTCGCGCAGGACAAGCGCGGCATCGTCCTTCCAGCTTTCCCAGTCGTATTGAAGGCCATTGAGATGCGCATATTCACGCGCAGGAGCATCCTGCGCGCCGTAAAGCCGAAGCTGCTTGCTGCAGCCAAAGAACGCCCCTCCGCCCAGGGAGACGACGCTGGCCGGGATATCCACACGCTTGAGAACTGCGCACTTGGAAAAGCAGGAGGGCCCCAGGGCCTGAACGCCGGGATCCATGCGCACGCACTCAAGCTGTATGCATTTGGCAAAGGCCAGCGTGCCCACACGCACAACGCTTCCGGGAATGAGAAGCCGACGCAGATGCGTGCAGCCGGAAAACGCCATTTCGCCGATTTGCCGGAGCGACGGGGGAAGCACCACGCGCCGCAGCGCGGCACAGCCCTCAAAGGCATGCGGCGCGATGGCCGTCACCGGGCAGGCCCCCGCTTCAAACTGAATATCCAGATCGTCGGCCTCCCGGTCGATACACCGGGCCGCGGTAAGCGTGCCGTCTCCATTGTCGGCAAAGTCGATCACCCGGCGGCCCACCATGGCGTAGGCCGCGTAACCGCGCGGCTCTGCGCGCGTGCGTCCCGCATTCTGCATTCCCGAAGGAGAAGCCGGCTCCATGGCCGCCGGAACCGGCGAAACAGCGGGGGCCGTCCCCTCTGAACCGGCATCCGGCGCAGGCTGAGGGGAGTAGCGCGGCGGGGTGTATACGGGGCCGGCGCTTTCAGACAGGGAGGATTCGGGCTCTCCCATGCGCCACGGCCGGGGCGATATGCCGCCGACCGGCGCGCTGAAACCATCCTGGCCCACGGAACTCTCCTGCGGATCCACAGGCGCCTGCTCCGCTCCAAACCTTCTTGACAGCATCGCTCACCCTCCGAAATTTGTCACATTGTGTTTTATTATAGCATTGTAAAGCATGCATTTCAATCCCGCAGGGGACGATGACGGGCCGCTTTTTTCGGCCGCGCGTGCTTTTCGGGCAAAGCCTCTTGACAAAGCCTCCGACATGATGTATCATGATGATATCGAATTGATATCAATCAAACCGATGAAAAAGGAGTATGAAGAAAAGATGGAAAACAGAGAAGCGGCTCTGCGCAATGTGCCGGAGGAGAAGGAGCTTCGCCACCGGGATGGCATGGCCTCGCTGATGATCCTCCTTATAGGCCTGGCGGCTTCCATAGCCTGCATCGTGCGGGGCAGCATCCGCCTGGCGGGAGGCGTTTCGCCGGATCGGGTGCTGCTGCCGATGAGCAATGGGCTGGCGGGCGGCCTCCTATTGACGGTGGGCATCGTGGGAACCATCGCCTTTTGTATCGCGTTTGCGGGGCTCAAGGTGCTCGCGCCCAACCAGGCCTATGTGTTCACGTTCTTCGGTCAATATGCAGGCACACTCAAAAAGCCGGGATTCTTCTTTGTCAATCCGTTTGTGACCGCCAATGCGCCGGTATCCGACCGTACGGCCCCGGCGCTTGCCATGAAAGAAGCGGCAAGCGGCAGCGGCGTATCCGTTACGTTGGGAGAGGGGCAGAGGAAAAAGATTTCCCTGCGCACCCGAACGCTCAACAACAACAAGCAAAAGGTCAACGATGCGCTGGGCAACCCCATCATCATCGGATCGGTGGTCATCTGGCATGTCGCGGACCCGACGGCGGCCGTGTTTGCCGTTGAAAATTTTGAGGAATATCTTTCAATACAATGTGACTCCACCATTCGCAACATCGCACGCCTCTATCCCTATGACACCATGGAGGAAGTTTCCGATGAAAAGACGCTGCGCGGTAGCAGCAGCGAGATATCCGAGATCATGCAAAGCGAGCTGAGCGAGCGTGTAAAGGGCGCGGGGCTTGTGATTGAGGACGTGCGCATCACCACGCTGGCCTATGCCGAAGAGATCGCCGCGGCGATGCTTCAGCGCCAGCAGGCCACCGCCATCATCGCTGCGCGCCAGAAGATTGTGGAAGGCGCGGTTGGCATGGTTAAAATGGCCATTGATCAGCTGGGGGAAGAGGAAGTCGTTGTGCTGGATGAGGAGCGCAAGGCGGCCATGGTTTCCAATCTCCTGGTCGTGCTCTGCGGCAATAAGGATGCCCAGCCCATCGTCAACAGTGGCAGCATCTACTGAGCGGGAGGTGATCCCTCTGTATAGCGAAGAAGAACTCCGTGAACGGGAGGCAAAGCTTGCCAGCAGGCTTGCGCGTATTGAGGAAATGGAGGCGCAGGCAGCCCGGAGGGAAAAGGCGGCTAAAGAGAAGGAAAAGGCGAAGAAGCAGGTGCTGCTTCGCCTTTCTCCATCGCTTTGGGACGAGGTGGCTTCATGGGCGGAGGAGGACTTTCGCTCCATCAACGCGCAGATTGAGTTTCTGCTGACCGAGGCGGTCA